>NZ_CAMYIP010000216.1:0-2958 GCF_947258525.1 uncultured Eudoraea sp. | reverse complement strand
ACTTCTCCCCATTCCGGGCTTAAAAATTCAGGAACAGCACCTTCAATTAAATTTCCACTCTGATCTATAAAACTTTCAAAGGCAAGGGGTTGCCATCTGTCAGGGTCGTTTAATTCAACAACATCGACATAATTTTCCAGAGAAAGAGGACTATTAACCGGGTTATAGTCCTGATTCTCATAAGCATTTTCTTCATTGGCCCCATCCTGATAGCCAAATTCTATCAGTTTTGATGCCAGGTAATTCCCTAAGGCGGCATAGGACCCGGACGAATAATCTATGTCTTGAAAGGTGGGGTCATAGCCCAATTCCGTAAACAAGGCGTTAAAGTTTTGTAATGCAGAAACCGCCCTTGGAGAATCAGAGAATCTGTGCGAAAGTAGGCGATACAAGGCGTAGCTTAACATTTCATGTCTGGCAACCTCCAGGTCTTCCGGGGGGGAAATACCATCAAATTCACAGTAAAAATCCTTAAATGTCTTCCCAAGAAATATGGTTTCAGCTGTATCGTCTAACAAGGCCCAGGCATCATACATGGCCAGTGAGCTATGAAAAAGGTTGCGGGCATGAACCGTAGGCCTTGCCAGATCCAGGCGTATGGCTTCTAATAATACCTCATTCCATTGGCGAGCAACAGACCAATCCGGATTAGTATTTCCTCCTCCATTTCCGCCGCCATTTGGGTTTCCATTGTTTTCAACAGGACTGGACCCCTCTACAAGTGTTATTAATTGATTGGAGGCCACATTTTCAAAACGATCTTTTAAGCCACTTAGCCAGGTAACCTCAACATAATCTACCTCAGTGGCCGCTCCCAAGCCAAAAAATTCTGAAAGACTGTTCTGACTGATAAAGCCTTCACCACACATGGTATATCTATAGTTAACCTCTTGTCCTACCCCTATTTCAATATAAGATCCGATACCCATGCTATTGCTCTGAGTACCCTGAAGTTTTACTTTTAGCCAGTTATTTTGTGTCGTTGTCCGGTTGGCCCATAGGTCTATGGGCTGATCAGCGATATTTACCACGGCAATATCGGGCAGGCCATCGTTCTGTATATCCCCAATGGCATTTCCATAACTGGCTTTAATATTATTTATAAAACCTGCATTGGAAGGAATTGTGTAATTACCACTTCCATTGTTTTCATAATATGCCGAAGGAGGCCTGCCGTCAGTGCCATCAAGATGGCTACTCACATATAAATCGAGGTCACCATCATTTTCACTATCTAAAAATATAGCACCCCAGCCATAACCATCATAACGCGTACCATTGCCCTGTGCTACATTGCTAAAAGTCCCATCTCCATTATTCATTAAAAATGCATTCCCCTGCACACTACCGGATAAAAACGCAGGGTAAATATTAGTGACGTAAATATCTAACCATCCGTCATTATTGTAATCGTCAACGGTGGTTGACATCCCATCCATAAAAAGATTCATACCAGAGGCATTACTTACATCCTGGAAGGTACCGTCGCCCCTGTTTCTGTATAAGAAATTAGGCAATTCATCTTTGTCATTGGCTAGAAAAAGGTCCTGATACCCATCCCGGTCATAATCAATGAATGCTGCACTTTGGGTTAAATAACCTATTGATGGAAGACCCGCAGATAAGGTCACATCTGTAAAGGTGCCATCATTTTCATTACGGTAAAGGAGATTATAATTTACCTGGTCGGGGTCTCTTACAGAAAGAAATACATCGAGGTCACCATCATTGTCATAATCTCCCCAGGAAGCTCCCCAATATTCTGCGGCCTGGGCGGCAATTCCTGAAGCAGCGAGGATATCTGTGAAATTATTCCCCCCATCATTCCTATAGAACCAACATCTGCCCTGGTCACTGGTGGCAAAAAAATCATTGTCCCCGTCATTGTCAAAATCCACCCACAAAGCCTGGCGGGCATACATTCCTCCACTGCTAATGGGTAGTTCTATGATTTCAAACTGCCCCCCGGTATTCCTTAGAAATTGAAAATCCCGGTTTGCCGAGGCCGGTATGGTAATATCGTCCCAGCCATCATTATCAAAATCCATAAAAGAGATTCCCGGGCCATGAAAAATAGGTATTGATCCGTAAATCACTTCTTCATTTACAAATTCGGTTAGGCTTTCCTCAAAAAAGGCCTGGCCACTGCCAAGAAAACACCAAAACTGAAGTAAAAGGGGGATTATTAATTTCCTCATCAAGCTCTTTCCAATTCTGTTCAAAGATATAATATTACTAATTACTCAACATTATCTTAATACTCCTATATTCCTCGTATATCAACCTATAATAGCTGTTATAAAGGTATCAAGTTGTGGAATTTATGCAAAGAACACAATTTTCAAACCCTTTTTTTTGCATATTGCTAAAAATGATTTCAAATAGTGTCATTTATCCTAAAAATGCAACAGTACATCCCCTTCTGAAAAGAATAAATAATTATAACCGAATTTTATTAATATCTTCGATCTATTGAATCCACCCCGGATTTTGCCTGTATTTGTGATACTAATATTATCTGAATTTTTATGGCTATCTTTAAAATATTGCATTGAAAGAATATTAATCTAAAGTTACCTTTAAGTTAAATACTTCCCCCCTTTACGCTTTGGTAGTTTATGTATCTTAAAAATTGGTTTATTTGAATTAGATTAATTTATTCAAATACTTTTTAAGATTACATGGACAGAATTGTAAAACGAGGTATAATTCTTCAATTTGAAGATAGTTATCCCTTTGAGTTTTTAAATAAAATAGCTAAATTATAAGTGGTAAAGAATCATATAGAAAATATATTCTGAGGACTTAAGAGTATCAAAATTGAATTAGGTATAAATAAATTAACCAATCATGACACTAAATTACTTACCATTTCATGCCAATAGAAACATTTTAGGCAAGAATAAGAAATATATCCAATTGAGATGGTTGTTGAACCTATTATTGATTTTAGGGATT
>NZ_CAMYIP010000215.1 GCF_947258525.1 uncultured Eudoraea sp. | reverse complement strand
ACCGTCAAACTCTCGAAATAAGGCTAAAGGTGTATTTCCCAAAACTACTTCATTATCATTTATAGTACCTGTACCCGTATCGGTGATATCAACCGAGAGATCGGAAGTTCCTGTAAGTTGAATTGTAAATGTTTCTGCAGATTCAAAAAAGGTGTCGTCAGTGATTGATACCACAATAGTTTCTGTATCCCCTACTGTTCCGTTAAAACTTAATATGCCTCCTGCTATAGCCGTATAATCGCTTCCTGCGGTAGCAGTACCGTCAACAGTTTGAAAATTCACTGTAAAAGGTCCCCCGGCAGGAAGACCTAAATGAGTGGCCGTAAAAGTCGCCGTTCCTGCATTCTCATTAACCGTTACATCATCAACAGAAATAAAAGGTGTGGATATTGCAACAAACTGTACGTTATCTATAAAAATAGTTTCACCATTACTCCAGCTGTTATCAATACCAACAAACCTTATTGCGGATGCTGCCGACATTTGATCCGTAGTCAAAGAATGTGATATTGAACCAGAAACCGAGGTATTAATCGTAGCAACCGTTTCGTAAGCGGAAGTATTGTTATTCCAAAGCTGAACCCGTAAACCTTCATTACCACGGCTTGTGGCATCATAATCTAAGGTAAGTGTAGCTGCAGTACTTGCAGACAAGTCTAGGGTTCTGGCAATGCTTCTTCCATCCAGATTTCTAAATCTTAATTGATTGGAATTTATCTGTATCCTGCCTCCTGATGGATCTGTACCTTCATTGGTTTCAACCCAGTTGGTAGCAAAATTGGCCGTTCCGTTATTGTTGGAGTAGGAGGTAGTATTGAAATTATCAAGGAAAGTTCCCTGTCCATAAGACTGAACTACTGAACCGAAGAGGGCCAGAAGGATCAGGGCTAATAGCAGTGGACTATACTTCATATTTTAAGTAGGTATGGCAATAAGTTTCAAAAATACCTTGGATTATCCTTTCTATTAAAAATTTGTTGTATAAGTGCTGATTCGTTTGGTGAAAAGCCAGGATATCGAAGTTTAGGGCAAATAACTTTAGTGAATTCCGGAATTTTTACGGGTGTTGTTCAACGATGAAGCCCTATTATTTATGATTTTGAATCCTACAAAACAATAAAGCAGCTACCAAAAGTAGCTGCCTTAAAATCTTACTTTATACAATGAAATTATTCGAGTATAATGAACTCTGACCTACGATTTAACTGGTGCTTATCTCTTGAGCATTTTATACCATCATCACATTCATTTACCAGGCGGGTTTCTCCATAACCCTCACCTTCAAGCCGCTCTGAATTAATGCCTTGTGATATCATATAATTAACAGTAGACTCTGCCCTCTTTTGAGATAACCAAAGATTAAAGGAATCAGGTCCTCTGCTATCTGTATGAGAATTGGCCTTTATTTTTAGGCTTGGGTATTTTTCCATGGCAGCGATGACTTTTTGTATTTCTATTTCCGCATCGCGCCTGATATCGTATTTACCAAAATCGAAATATATAGTACTCAGCTGCAAGAGTTTAGCTAAATCGTCACCAAAACCTGCTTCTACTATTTCCCGCTCCAAATAGAAGTCAATTATCATTGGTTTACCATCAGATATTGGCAGATATTCCTCTGCCGGAATATACCCCTGGGTCTGTGCCCTGACAAAATTTCCCTGATTGCAATCGCAGCTAAGGGTATAATTTCCTTCATTATCTGTTATGGCTGACAGGACTTCCTCATTGTTCTCATTTATCACTTTTACCGTAGCCCCGACAAGTACTTCATTGGAAATTTTATCTCTGACAGTCCCGGTTATAGGTTGGAGGCATTCAAAAACCAAAGGTCTGGTTTCCAGGAAACCATAAATATCATCGGCGCCCATTCCATCAGCCCGATTCGATGCAAAATAACCCCGTTTGTTTTCCTCATTTATGATATAGGAAAAATCATCCCTGCTGCTATTGGCAGGTTCCCCTACATTTAGTACAGGATTTGAATAATCCTCAAAATCGATTTTAGTTGCAAAAATATCCAAACCTCCCAGCCCCGGATGACCATCTGATGAAAAATAAAGGATATTTTCACTGCTAACAAAAGGGAATGTTTCTCTTGATTCGGTATTTATAGGAGCCCCTAAATTTGTTGGCGAGCCAAAGGTGCCGTCCTTGTTTATTGAAACCTTATAAATATCCGATGCTCCCTTTGAATCAGACATATCGGAAGCAAAATAAAGTGTTTTTTCGTCAGGGCTTAAAGCCGGGTGCGCAACTGAATAACTATCGCTATTAAAGGGTAATTCCTCAAGGTCAGACCATTCGCCATCCTTCCAGTTTATCCTGAAAATCTTTAATCTTACTACCCCTTCTTCATCTTTCGAAGATTTGCCATCAATAAAATTATTTCTTGTAAAATAAATAGTATTTCCATCCTTTGTAGCCACAGAAGTAGATTCATGAAGTCTGGAGTTTATCATGTCCATCTTTACCACCCGGTTGCTTGAACTACTGTCTGCATTCACCTTATAGATATCCAGAAAATCTTTGGAATTCCAAGTATGCCTGTATCTGGCCAAATTACCGGTGTCCCGGTCTGAAGAAAAGATCAAGCCTTCCTTGTAGAACGCAGGTGCAAAATCTGAATATTTAGAATTGTACTCAAAAAGTTCAATATCATAGCGGCCGGAATTTCTGGCAATCTCTTCCCTGTAGTCTTTTGCCGTTTTAATTATTTTTGAGCGTAAATCATTTGAGGTCATATCCGCGAAGCGGGCCAGGATAGAATCAGAATTCTTATAATCACCAAGTGTTTTCAGTGTTTGGCCATACCTGAAAAAATATTCCGGACCTACTTCGTTTCCGTAGGTTTCAATGAGTTGTTTATAGACTTTTTCGGCCTCCTCGTAATTTGCATTAAAATAATATGAGTTTCCTAATTTTTCTAGCAGTTCACTCGTCACATATCCTTTATCGATTACTTTTTTATAAATATCAATCGCAGGACTAAAAGAATATTCGGCATACTTCTTATTACCCTTGACTACGCGTTTTTCCTGAGCAAATGTCGTGGCCAGCAGAAATACTGTCAGGATAGAAGTTAAGAGTACTTTTTTTGTCATTTAATTACAATTTAAAAGAATCGGGGTGATACTAAACGTTGAAAAGATTTAACCAATTCGAATCTTAGGAATATCTCAAAAGACCCATCGTTAAACCGGGTACTTCCCAGATCAGTAGTTTCCTTATCATAGGCAAGGCCAAGCATTAACTGATCAGACAATTGAAATCCTATTAATGCACTAAACGCAGCATCCCATCTGTATGCAGCACCAAAGGAGAATTTCTCATTTAACAAAAAACTTGCAGAAAGATCTACCTGTAAAGGTGCCCCGCCAACGACTTTAGTGAGTAAGGCTGGTTTAAACTTAAGCTGACTGTTTAAATCAAGGACAACTCCCGTGATTAAATAAAAGTTGATTTTTTGAGTGGACAAGAATTGTACACTATTGGGATCTCGTTGAGAATTATCAAAATAATCCGAGGCTATTAACCTTGGCGCAGATACTCCAAGATAAAATTTATTGGTATGATAATACACTCCCAAACCAAAGTTAGGGGAAAATCTATTATCTATATTATCACCAATAATAGGCTCCTCATCAAAATTATTCAAGCCTGCAAAATCCAGATTTAACAAACTTCCGCCAAAGTTAAGACCAAAAGACAATTTTCCTTCGAATGATACATCAATTGTATAAGACAATACCCCATCCAAATAAGTTTCCTGAACAACTCCATCACCTATATTATCATTTATAATAGAAACTCCATAGCCTAATTTGCTGTTCCTAACCGGGGAATGAAGATTTAATGTAAATGTTTTCGGAGCTCCTTCGAGGCCTACCCACTGAGATCTGTACAAACCTGCTATGCTTAGTTGTCCTCTTGAACCGGCATAGGCAGGATTAACGCTCATTGTATTATACATATACTGAGTGAATTGCGCATCTTGCTGAGCTAACAAGCCTCCCATTGTAGTAAAAATCAGTATTAGAGAAACAATGTAGTGCTTGTTGAATATCATATACTTTGCCATGTATTATTTGCTTATGTAGAGATAACCACTAGCGGAAATGCTTTCCTGGTCTTTTTCATATTCAAAGATATAGAAATATACTCCAGACGGCAGATAATCTTCTGCACTTATCGTTGATCTGCCTCTAGATCTGCCATCAAAAACATTATTCTGATTGTTGTAGTTTCTGCCTTCGTAAACAGCAACACCCCATCTATTAAATATTTTCAGTGAATTGTTTAAGGCATTTTCTACTCCGTTAATAAATAAGAAATCATTTCTACCATCATTATTTGGTGTAACCAATTGATTGACTTCAATAGTAGTTGATATTGTTTCTGAAACTAAAACCACAACGGTAGCGGTGTCGCAATTAGTAGGGTTTTCATTCTCACAAATGGTATATTCAATACTGTATGATCCTGTGGGTGTATCCGGGGCAACGCTAATAGTACCATCAACATTAACCGTCAATGGGCCTGTTGGTGTTGAGGTAATGGTTACATCCTCCGGATTAACTGAAAGTCCATTCAAAGTATCGTTATCCAACACATTACTATCAGGTAGTATCCCACCATCTTCACCATCTATAAAAATATCACTATAGTCATCGTCCACTGCATCTATAGTAATGATTATTACTTTTACGGTTACTGTTGCCGTATCACAATTTATTTCATTCGCAATCTCGCATATTGTATAATCGATGGTATATATGCCGGGAGCTGTATCTGGTGCCACACTAACGGTACCATCAGGATTTATGGTCAATGGACCTGTAGGCGTAGATGTCAAGGTTACATCAGCCGGATCGAGGGCTTCCCCGTTTAAAGTATCATTATCAAAAATGTTACCTCCTTCTATTACCCCACCGGTAGTTCCGTCTGCCAATAACTCACTAAAGTCATCATCAACGGCATCTATCGGATTATCTGACACAAATATGGTAACCGTGGCCGAAGCACATACATCCGGATCCGGAACTGTATTACATACCTCATAGACAATAGTAACATTTAGGTTGTTTTCTGATGCAGATGGTGTATATGATAATTCCCCTGTTTCCGGATCAAATGAAACTATACCGGTTGCATCTCCTCCTATTCTCGTAATAGATGTAATTCCCAGATTATTTGGGTCATTATTTGGAAGGTAATCATCATTCTCCAGGATATTTATCACTACCTCTGTTAACGGAAGCGTGGTTCCGGAGTCATCCACAGCTGTAGCTGTTAATGGATTAGGATCTGTTCCATTTGGATTCCCATCATTATCGCAATCCAGAAGATTCCATTCTTCCGAGGTAGACACAGTCTGACTTGCCAATAGAAGATCACATGGGTCTAACGGATCTGTTGAATCAATAATTTCATCAACATTGGTTACACCATCTCCGTCGCAATCCAGATTTTCCCAGTCATCGGAAGTAGCCACTGTTTGGCTTGCCAATATAAAATCGCAGGAATCTAAAGGATCCGTCGCGTCTGCTATTTCATCACCATTTATTACCCCGTCTCCATCACAATCGAGGTTGTCCCATTCGGGTGTTGTGGTTACAGTTTGGCTTGAAAGCACAAAATCGCAGGAATCCAGAGGATCTGTTCCGTCTGTAGCCTCATCACCATTTGTTACTCCGTCGCCATCGCAATCTGCTACTAAATAATCTCCACTTGGTTCAAGGGTTACGCTGTCTGAATTAAAGTCGCAAGGATCTAGAGGATCTGTTCCATCCGAAACTTCATCGCTATTAGTTACACCATCTCCATCACAATCCAGGTTGTTCCACTCGTCTGTTGGTGAAAGGGTTTGGCTCGTTAACAAAAACTCACAGGAATTTAAAGGATCCGTTGCGTCTGTTACTTCATCTCCATTGGTCACTCCGTCTCCATCGCAATCAAGATTATCCCAATCTATAGTTGTATCCACGGTTTGACTTGCTAGTACAAATTCGCAGGAATCCAATGGGTCTGTTGCATCAGAGACTTCATCACTATTAGTTACGCCGTCACCGTCGCAATCCAGATTGTTCCACTCATCGCTGGGTGTAACAGTTTGACTTGCAAGTACAAAATCACAGGGATCCGTTGGATCAGTTTCATCGGTAACTTCATCATCATCAGTAACACCATCTCCATCTGTATCCGGATCACAAGTTGTAGTTTCAGGATCTAAATAATCTGGCGTTCCGTTACCACTGCAATCATCATTAGTAGGATCACCATCCCCATCGGCATCCTCGTCGGGAGTATCCACACCATCTCCATCATCATCAAAATCCCGGTAGTTCACGTCCTCGGTACCATCTGTATCAGGCAAATCAGTAGCAGGATCCGTAATTTCATTATTTACAACAAAACCGTCATTTACATCACTGCCCTCATAGCCATCATCTAATCCATCGCTATCAGTATCTATACCTGTAAAGGTCTGATCTGGTTGTCCATCAAAATTAAAGTCGTTCCCCTCAATATTATCAGGTACTAAATCATTATCTGTGTCCGTATCCAAATAATCGGGTTCATCGGTACCGTCTGTATTTTCTGGTGTAAGACCTCCTAAGTAAGCAGAGTTTACCCCATCATTGGAAACATAAGTTGCCTCGTCATCATCATTTGGCAAAATATACCCACTTGTGGTCTGTGCTTCAATATTATCCGGCAGACCATCATTATCCGAGTCTATATCGAGATGATTCGGGAAACCGTCATTATCACTATCCAACGGATTTGTCAAAGGATCGTCATCATTATCCAGGTTAGGGTCCTCTACGGTATCCAAAATACCATCATTATCATCATCAAGATCTGCGCTATCTTTTACCCCATCCCCGTCCGTATCGGGATCAGTACCTGGGGTATTCGTCGTATCCGGATCTAAATAATCCGGCGTGCCATCACCGGTGGTATCGTCATTTGTAGGGTCTCCATCGCCATTGGTATCTTCATCAGGTGTATCCAGGCCATCGCCGTCATCATCCAGATCGCGGTAGTTTACATCATCCTTACCATCAGTATCAGGAAGATCAGTGGCGGGATCTGTTATTTCATCATTTACTATGTAACCATCATTTACATCGCTACCTTCATAACCATCGTCCAATCCATCGCCATCCGTATCTGTGCCAGTAAACGTCTGATCTGGAATGCCGTCGAAATTAAAATCATTACCCTCGTTATTGTCAGGTACTAAATCATTATCGGTGTCTGTATCCAAATAATCGGGTTCATCTACACCATCTGTATTCTCAGGAGTAAGACCCTGATCACCAGATCCTTCATAAGCATTATCCAGACCGTCCTTATCATCGTCCAATCCTGAAGGCAGAGTATAACCGCTTGTGGTTTGTGCTTCTATATTATCGGGAAGACCATCATTTTCGGAATCTATATCCCTGAAATTAGGATTTGGGTCGGAATCGGAATTTATCGGATGTAGTCCTTCTCCGGATCCCGGGGTGCTCTCATAGTGATCATCCAGACCATTGCCATCAGAATCCATCCCGCATGGTGGTTGAAAATCTGCAGCAGTTTGTGCTTCAACATTATCCAGAATACCATCGTTATCAGAATCAATATCGCGGTAATCTGGTTGCAAATCACTATCTGTATTTACCGGAACAAGTCCACCGCAGCTACCAGGAGTTTCCTCATAATGATCATCCAGTCCATTGCCATCAGAATCCATGCCGCAAGGTGGTTGAAAATCTGCCGTAGTTTGGGCTTCTACATTATCCAGAATCCCATCGTTATCACTATCGATATCTAAATAATCAGGATAGCTATCCAAATCTGAATCTATAGGTACCAGTCCTCCACAATCTCCGGGAGTTTCTTCATAATTATCATCCAGTCCATTGCCATCAGAATCAATCCCACTTGGCGGAATATAACCATGGGTAGATTGTGCTTCTACATTGTCAATAATTCCGTCATTATCTGAATCTACATCGAGGTGATTGGGAACACCATCATTATCAGTGTCGGTTGGGTGTGTCAACGGATTATCATCTCCGTCCGCATTAGCGTCTTCTATTGCATCTATAATACCATCATTATCATCATCAATATCAATAAGATCCTTTACGCCGTCATTGTCGGTATCCGTATCTGTATATGCTGTGGTAAATGCAAACTCTGCAGGAACTGTATTAAATGAAGAAGATAGGGCAAAAACCAGAATGGCAGATATTAAAGTAATGCCGAAAGCCACTTTTCCTTGTATTTTGGTTGGGGTGATTGTATACATAAATGATAGTTTTCAATTAAACATATCACCATGGCCTTGTAGGAAAAAATTTATGCAAGAGATAGGGCTTCTCTAAATTATCGTTGCAAGATATAGTTAATATACATAGCATCAAATCCATTTGAAAACTTAAGTTAACAAATATCTTTAAATAACCTCAAAACTCGTTAAACGTCAAATATCCGGTATCCAACTGGTGCTAAGCTACCTTAAAAAGAGTTATTAACATTTTCAAAATATTCCAAGAACGAAGATTCCTGTTGTTAATCGGTTTTAACTCTTAAATCAATTAAAATACTAAGCTTAATTTCAATGTATCCAGACTATTAAGAAAAATAGGATTGATTCTAAAAAAACCTGTCTATTCTCATAGAGCTATTTTATTTGGCTTATTTTTGCACAAATTTTTGCGGTGAATTTTTTAGAAGAAATAGAAAGAAGAAGAACATTTGGAATTATATCTCACCCCGATGCCGGGAAAACCACACTTACTGAAAAGCTACTTCTATTTGGTGGCGCTATCCAGGAAGCCGGTGCTGTAAAAAATAATAAAATTAAAAAAGCAGCAACCAGCGATTTCATGGAAATTGAACGTCAGCGTGGAATTTCTGTGGCTACCTCTGTATTGGCATTCATGTACAAGGATAAAAAGATAAATATTCTTGATACCCCCGGACATAAGGACTTTGCTGAAGACACTTTTAGAACTCTAACAGCTGTAGATAGTGTAATAGTCGTCATAGATGTTGCAAAAGGTGTGGAAGAACAGACGAAAAAATTGGTGGAAGTCTGCAGGATGCGCAAAATTCCTATGATCGTATTCATTAACAAGCTCGATAGAGAAGGAAAGGACGCCTTTGACCTTTTGGATGAGGTAGAGCAGGAATTGGGACTAACCGTTACCCCACTAAGTTTTCCAATTGGTATGGGTTATGATTTTAAGGGTATTTATAATATTTATGAGAAGAATATTAACCTTTTCAGCGGAGACAGTAAAAAAAATATCTCTGACATAATTGGATTTGATGACATAACGAGTCCTGAATTAGAGGACCATATTGGGGTGGAAGCCGCTGAAACCTTAAGGGATAATATGGAGTTGGTAACCGGGGTATATCCGGCTTTTGACAAACAAAAATATCTGGAAGGAGCTCTTCAACCTGTTTTTTTCGGTTCGGCATTGAACAATTTTGGAGTAAAAGAGCTTCTGGATTGTTTTATTGAAATTGCACCACATCCCGAATCAAAGATTGCCGAAGAACGTCTGGTTAAGGCAAATGAAAATGAGTTATCCGGTTTTGTCTTTAAAATACACGCAAATATGGATCCTAAACACCGGGATCGTTTAGCATTTGTTAAAATTGTTTCAGGAACATTTGAACGCAACAAACCTTATCTGCATGTAAGGCACAACAAGAAATTAAAGTTTTCAAGTCCAAATGCCTTTTTTGCTGAAAAAAAGCAAATTGTAGATAAATCTTATCCAGGGGATATTGTAGGATTGCATGATACCGGTAATTTTAAAATAGGAGATACATTAACAGAAGGTGAAATTTTGCATTATAAAGGTATCCCCAACTTTTCTCCCGAACATTTCAGGTATATCAACAATGCCGATCCAATGAAATCCAAACAGTTAAATAAGGGAATTGACCAGCTAATGGATGAAGGTGTTGCACAGTTGTTTACATTAGAACTTAATGGCAGAAAAGTTATTGGAACTGTAGGTGCCCTGCAATATGAGGTAATTCAATACAGATTGGAACATGAGTATGGCGCAAAATGTACCTATGAACATTTTCCTGCTCACAAAGCCTGCTGGGTTGATCCTGAAGATCCGAATAATGATGAGTTTAAAGAATTTGTTAGAGTGAAACAGAAATTCCTGGCTAAAGATAAGCGAGGACAATTAGTCTTTTTAGCTGATTCACAATTTTCATTACAAATGACACAACAGAAATATCCGACTGTAAAGCTGCATTTTACTTCAGAATTTGAATAATCAGAACATACTCTAAACTAAAATTTAAAAACCCTTGAATTAAATAATTCAAGGGTTTTTTATTTAAGCCTCTCCGGTAGGTCCAAAATTAATTGGAATTGGAGGTTGTTCGTAATCTTTAATTGTCCCGTGAGCCTTTTCAAAACGACTTACATTATCATTCAGCGCTTTTAAAAATTTCTTCGCGTGCTGAGGAGTGAGTACAATCCTACTCTTCACTTTTGCCTTTGGTGCTCCGGGCATCATACTTATAAAATCGACAACAAATTCTGAAACAGAGTGATTGATTATGGCTAAATTAGAATAGATGCCTTCGGCTACTTTTTCATCCAGCTCAATATTTATCTGTTGTTGTTTCTTATTTTTTTCTTCCATTATTCACTTCAAAAAATAATCCAATATCATAAACAAAAACCCTCAATTAGAAAATTGAGGGTTAATGATTTTAAAACTTCAATTCCTCTTTGCGAGCCATAATTTCATCGTACTCCTCTTTCGATCCTACAATGATATTTTCATAATCCCTCATACCGGTACCGGCAGGAATTTTATGACCTACAATAACATTCTCTTTTAATCCTTCCAGGTAATCAATTTTACCACTTACAGCAGCTTCATTTAAAACCTTTGTCGTTTCCTGGAACGAGGCCGCGGAAATAAACGATTTGGTCTGTAATGATGCTCTTGTAATACCCTGTAAAATTGGTGTAGCTGTCGCTGCGACCGCATCCCGGGCAGACACCAAATTCTTATCTGCACGCTTTAAGATTGAATTCTCATCTCTCAATTCACGAGCGGAAATAATCTGACCTGCTTTGAGGTTTTCTGATTCACCTGTTTCCTCAACTACTTTTTTACCAAAAATCTCATCGTTTTCTTTGATAAAGTCGTCCTTGTGAACCAATTGATTCTCAAGGAAAGTTGTATCACCAGAATCCTGAATTCGCACTTTACGCATCATCTGTCGCACAACAACTTCAAAATGCTTATCATTAATCTTTACACCCTGGAGACGGTAAACTTCCTGTACTTCATTGACAAGATACTGTTGTACCGCCGAAGGCCCTTTAATGGAAAGAATATCTTCAGGTGTAATTGAGCCATCAGATAAAGGCATACCTGCCCTCACATAGTCGTTTTCCTGAACTAATATCTGGTTTGAAAGTTTAACCAAATATTTCTTTATCTCTCCAAGTTTAGATTCAATGATAATCTCTCTATTTCCTCTTTTGATCTTACCAAAAGAAACAACCCCGTCTATTTCGGTTACAACTGCAGGATTAGATGGATTACGTGCCTCAAAAAGTTCCGTTACCCTTGGCAAACCACCGGTAATGTCTCCGGCTTTGGCTGATTTACGAGGAATTTTTACTAATATTTTACCCTCTTTTATCTTATCGTTGTTATCCACCATTAAATGGGAACCAACAGGAAGGTTATATGAACGTAAAACCTCATCCTTAGTGTTTTTAATCAATAAGGTAGGAATCAACTTTTTATTTCTGGATTCAGATATTACCTTTTCCTGAAATCCTGTTTGTTCATCAATCTCTACCTGATAAGTAATTCCCTGCTCAATATTCTCATAAGCAATTTTACCTGGAAATTCTGAAACTATGACTCCGTTGTATGGATCCCATTGGCAAATTACATCTGACTTAGATATCTTGCTGCCGTTCTTAACAAAGATTTGAGAACCATAAGGAATATTGTTGGTACTAAGAGTAATTCCGGTATTGGCATCAACCACTTTGATCTCGGACGTTCTTGAAATTACTATATCCGCAATTTTACCTTCGGCATTCTCACCTTTAACTGTTCGCAAATCTTCAATTTCTGCGACACCATCAAATTTGGCTACAAGTTTACTCTCCTCTGAAATGTTACCGGCAATACCTCCAACATGGAATGTACGCAATGTAAGCTGTGTTCCAGGCTCCCCAATAGATTGGGCTGCCACAACGCCAACTGCTTCACCACGCTGCACCATTTTATTGGTGGAAAGGTTTCTTCCATAACACTTGGCACATATTCCCTTTGCAGCTTCACAAGTAAGAGCAGATCGAACTTCAACTTTTTCAATAGGTGAAGCTTCAATTTTCTTAACATCGATTTCCATTATCTGTTGTCCTGCTGTTAATAACAGTTCTTCAGTTAAAGGGTTGTAAACATCATGTAGAGAAACTCTTCCTAATATGCGCTCTCCAAGGGTTTCAACAATTTCTTCATTTTTCTTTAAAGATTCAACCTCAATTCCTCTAAGCGTTCCACAATCATCTATATTAACGATAACGTCCTGAGAAACATCAACCAGTCGTCTTGTAAGATATCCTGCATCGGCAGTTTTAAGAGCCGTATCTGCAAGTCCTTTACGAGCACCGTGCGTAGAGATAAAGTATTCCAAAATAGACAATCCTTCTTTAAAGTTGGAAAGAATTGGATTTTCTATGATCTCACCTCCACCAGCAGTAGATTTCTTTGGCTTAGCCATTAATCCGCGCATACCGGTTAACTGTCTTATCTGTTCTTTTGATCCCCTTGCACCAGAATCTAACATCATATACACCGAGTTAAATCCTTGTTGATCTTCCCTGATACGCTTCATCGCCAACTCAGTTAACATGGCATTTGTTGAAGTCCAGACATCAATCACCTGATTGTATCGCTCATTGTTAGTGATAAGCCCCATGTTATAATTCATCATGATCCCATCTACCTGTTCATTGGCATCTGCAATCATAGTGTGTTTTTCCTGAGGAATTATAATATCTCCAAGGCTGAATGACAATCCTCCTTTAAAGGCAAAATCATACCCCATGGTTTTTATCAAATCAAGGAAAGTAGCCGTAGTGGGCACATCCGTAACCGCAAGAATCTTTCCGATAATATCACGCAAAGATTTTTTGTTCAGTACTTCGTTTACATATCCCGCTTCTTCCGGTACTACCATATTAAAAAGTACTCTACCGACGGTAGTAGGGATAATCTGATTTACTAACTCGCCTTCCTCGTTAAAGTCTTTAGCCCTAACTTTAATTCCGGCATTCAGTTCAACTTTGCCTTCATTAAATGCAATTACTACTTCTTCATAGGAGTAAAAAGTTAAACCTTCTCCCCTAACGGGCTTTTCCTTAGTGGATTTGCGCTCCTTTGTCATATAATATAATCCCAAAACCATATCCTGTGAAGGGACGGTAATAGGCGATCCATTTGCCGGATTTAATATATTGTGAGAAGCCAACATCAAAAGTTGGGATTCCAATATAGCTTCAGGACCCAAAGGCAGATGCACCGCCATTTGATCCCCATCAAAATCCGCGTTAAACGCCGTACAAACAAGAGGGTGCAAACGAATTGCTTTTCCTTCTATTAGTTTGGGTTGAAATGCCTGTATCCCTAATCTGTGCAATGTGGGAGCTCTGTTAAGCAAGACAGGATGTCCTTTTAAAACATTTTCTAAAATGTCCCAAACTACCGGTTCTTTTTTATCAATTATCTTTTTGGCTGACTTCACCGTTTTAACAATACCTCTTTCGATCAATTTTCTGATCACAAAAGGCTTGTATAGCTCTGCAGCCATATCTTTTGGCAGACCACATTCATATAGACTCATCTCGGGTCCTACGACAATTACTGAACGAGCAGAATAATCTACCCTTTTACCCAATAAGTTTTGACGGAAACGTCCTTGTTTTCCTTTCAAGGAATCCGAAAGTGATTTTAGAGGTCTGTTCGATTCCGTTTTTACTGCTGAAGCTTTACGTGTATTATCAAAAAGAGAGTCAACCGATTCCTGAAGCATTCGTTTCTCATTTCTTAAGATAACTTCAGGTGCTTTAATTTCCATTAATCGCTTCAGACGATTATTCCTTATAATTACTCGCCTGTACAAATCATTCAAGTCAGAAGTCGCAAAGCGGCCTCCATCTAAGGGAACCAATGGACGTAACTCTGGTGGAATAACCGGAATTACTTTCATAATCATCCATTCTGGTTTGTTATCTCTGTTATCCTGAGATTCTCTAAGTGCTGCAACAACCTGAAGTCTTTTTAAGGCTTCTGTTTTTCGTTGTTTTGAAGTCTCTGTATTGGCTTTATGCCTTAAATCATAGGATAGTTGTTGCAGATCGATTCTTGCAAGTAAATCGATAAGGCATTCCGCGCCCATCTTTGCAATAAATTTATTGGGATCTGAATCTTCCAAATACTGATTTTCCGGCGGGATAGAATCAAGGATGTTCAAATACTCCTCTTCTGTTAGGAAATCAAGTTTTTGAATCTCCTCTCCCTCAGGTCCCTGAGCAATCCCAGGCTGAATTACCACATAACGTTCATAATAAATGATCATATCCAGCTTCTTGGAAGGTAATCCCAAGAGGTAGCCAATTTTATTTGGCAAGGAACGGAAGTACCAAATATGAGCAACAGGAACAACTAAATTTATATGACCTACCCTGTCGCGACGAACTTTCTTTTCAGTTACTTCAACGCCACATCTGTCACATACAATTCCTCTATAGCGAATACGCTTGTACTTTCCGCATGCACATTCATAATCCTTTACAGGACCAAAAATGCGCTCACAGAATAATCCGTCTCGCTCTGGTTTATGTGTTCTATAATTAATAGTTTCAGGCTTTAAAACCTCACCTCGGGATTCTCCTAAAATTGATTCAGGAGAAGCCAATCCAATTGAAATTTTATCAAACCTTTTTATTGCGGTATTATCTTTTATTCTAGCCATTATAATATGGTGATAGTAAATTTAAAATATGTAAAAAAAACTATTATTCTTCAAGTCTAATATCCAAACCTAATCCCTTAAGTTCATGCATTAATACATTGAAAGATTCTGGCAAGCCAGGTTCAGGCATGGTTTCGCCTTTTACAATTGATTCGTAGGTTTTGGCACGTCCAATCACATCATCAGATTTTACGGTCAAAATCTCACGAAGGGTAGCAGATGCACCATATGCCTCTAAGGCCCAAACCTCCATTTCTCCAAAACGTTGTCCACCAAACTGTGCTTTACCTCCTAAAGGTTGCTGTGTAATCAACGAATAAGGCCCAATGGAACGCGCATGCATTTTATCATCCACCATATGTCCTAATTTTAACATATAGATTACGCCAACAGTAGCAGCCTGGTCGAAGCGTTGCCCGGTTCCTCCGTCATAGAGGTACGTATGGCCAAATCTTGGAATCCCGGCTTCATCGGTAAATTCATTAATCTCATCAAGAGTCGCACCATCAAAAATTGGGGTGGCAAATTTCTTACCAAGATTTTGACCAGCCCAACCAAGAACGGTTTCATAAATCTGGCCTATGTTCATACGAGATGGCACCCCTAATGGGTTTAATACAATGTCTACAGGAGTTCCGTCTTCCAGGAACGGCATGTCTTCATGTCTTACAATACGGGCAACAATACCTTTGTTACCATGACGGCCTGCCATTTTATCCCCAACCTTAAGTTTACGCTTTTTGGCGATATAGACTTTTGCAAGCTTCATAATACCTGCAGGCAATTCATCCCCAACAGATATGGTAAACTTATCTCTTCTAAGATTTCCCTGAAGATCATTCAATTTGATCTTATAGTTGTGAAGCAGGTCTGCAACCAAAACGTTTGTGTTCTTATCAGTGGTCCAACTACCCCCAACAAGATGGGCAAAATCATCCACTGAATTAAGCATCTTCATGGTATATTTTTTACCCTTTGGCAAAACCTCTTCACCAAGATCATTTAATACACCCTGAGAAGTCTTACCGTTGATAAGTTTGAACAATTTCTCAACAAGGATTTCTTTAAGTTCCTGGAATTTCACTTCATATTCCAGTTCCAGACTGGAAATTGCTTCCTTGTCTTCGGATCGCTTACGCTTATCCTTAATAGAGCGAGAGAATAACTTTTTATCAATGACCACTCCACGAAGGGAAGGTGAAGCTTTTAAAGAAGCATCTTTAACGTCCCCGGCTTTATCACCAAAAATTGCACGAAGCAGTTTTTCTTCCGGAGTAGGATCCGATTCTCCTTTTGGAGTAATCTTACCTATAAGGATATCTCCTGGTTTCACTTCTGCACCAATGCGAATCATTCCGTATTCATCAAGGTCTTTCGTTGCCTCTTCAGAAACATTAGGAATATCATTAGTTAATTCTTCGGCTCCTAATTTGGTATCTCTAACTTCAAGAGCATATTCATCTATATGTATTGAGGTAAAGATATCTTCTCGAACAACTTTTTCGGAGATTACGATTGCATCTTCAAAGTTATAGCCTTTCCATGGCATAAATGCCACCTTAAGGTTTCTACCTAACGCTAATTCACCACCTTCTGTAGCATATCCTTCGCAAAGCACCTGTCCTTTTTTAACTTTATCTCCCTTTTGAACAATTGGCTTAAGATTAATGCTTGTGCCCTGGTTGGTTTTTCTGAATTTAACCAATTCATAAGTCTTGGAATCTTCTTCAAAACTTACCAGTTTCTCATTCTCACTACGTTTGTAATTAATAGTGATCTTTTGAGAATCTACATATTCAATTACACCATCGCCTTCAGCATTTATTAATACTCTTGAGTCTGATGCAACCTGTCTTTCCAACCCTGTTCCCACAATTGGAGACTGTGGTTTTAATAAAGGAACAGCCTGCCGCATCATGTTAGAGCCCATCAATGCCCTGTTCGCATCATCGTGTTCAAGGAACGGAATTAATGAAGCCGATATCGATGCAATCTGGTTTGGTGCAACGTCGGTATAATTTACCTCTTTTGGATCAACAACAGGAAAATCTCCTTCTTCCCTTGCAATAACTTTTTCCTGATCTATTGCTCCATTATCCTTGAGTGGAATATTGGCCTGAGATATTTTCATGCCTTCTTCTTCTTCCGCGCTCAGATATACAAAATCTTTAGTATCTACTTTGCCATTGCCAACTTTTCGATATGGGGTTTCCAGGAATCCCATAGGGTTTACTTTGGCAAATACTGCAAGCGATGAAATAAGTCCAATATTAGGTCCTTCCGGAGTTTCAATCGGACAAAGTCTTCCGTAATGTGTATAGTGTACGTCACGAACTTCAAATCCTGCTCTTTCCCTGGAAAGTCCACCTGGCCCTAGAGCAGATAATCTTCTCTTGTGTGTTATTTCAGCAAGAGGATTGGTCTGATCCATGAACTGTGATAGTTGGTTGGTACCAAAGAATGAATTTATCACAGAAGACAATGTTTTGGCATTTATCAAATCAATTGGAGTAAATACCTCATTATCCCTTACATTCATACGTTCGCGAATGGTCCTTGCCATACGCGCCAAACCAACACCAAATTGAGATGACAATTGCTCTCCAACAGTTCTTACACGCCTGTTTGAAAGGTGGTCAATATCATCAATTTCTGCTTTAGAATTGATAAGCTCAATTAAATACTTGATTATAGTAATGATATCTTCCTTGGTAAGAACCTGTTTGTCCATACCAATGTCCAAACCAAGCTTTTTATTCATTCTATATCTACCAACTTCACCCAGATTATAACGTTGATCAGAGAAAAACAATTTATCAATTATTCCACGTGCCGTTTCCTCATCTGGCGGTTCAGCATTACGTAGCTGACGATAAATATGTTCAACAGCTTCCTTTTCAGAATTTGTAGGATCTTTTTGCAAAGTGTTATGAATAATGGCATAATCACTTTGGGCGTTATTCTCTTTATGAAGCAGAATGGTTTTGACATCTGCTTCCATAATTTCATCGATGTGTTCTTTTTCAAGAACAGTATCACGATCCAGGACGATTTCATTTCTCTCAATAGAAACGACTTCTCCTGTGTCTTCATCAACAAAATCTTCATGCCAGGTATTAAGAACCCTTGCTGCAAGCTTGCGTCCCAAGTATTTTTTCAATCCTGTTTTTGAAACTTTTACTTCTTCGGAGAGGTCGAAAATCTCAAGAATATCTTTATCCCTTTCAAAACCTATAGCTCTGAATAATGTTGTAACAGGTAATTTTTTCTTCCTGTCAATGTAAGCATACATTACGCTATTGATATCGGTAGCAAATTCTATCCAGGATCCTTTAAAAGGAATTACCCTTGCCGAGTATAATTTGGTGCCATTTGCATGAAAAGATTGGCCAAAGAAAACTCCCGGTGAACGGTGCAACTGTGAAACAACTACACGCTCTGCTCCGTTAATAACGAATGTACCGCTGGGTGTCATATAAGGGATGGTCCCTAAATAAACATCCTGAACGATAGTTTCAAAATCTTCGTGTTCCGGATCGGTACAATAAAGTTTTAGTCGCGCTTTCAGAGGCACGCTATATGTTAGCCCTCTCTCTATACACTCCTGGATGGAATATCTGGGCGGATCTATAAAATAATCAAGAAATTCGAGTACAAATTGATTTCTTGTGTCTGTTATTGGAAAGTTTTCCATGAAGGTGTTGTACAAACCCTCATTGCCCCTTTCGTCAGATTTTGTTTCAAGTTGAAAAAAATCTTGAAATGATTTAATC
>NZ_CAMYIP010000214.1 GCF_947258525.1 uncultured Eudoraea sp. | reverse complement strand
TATGTCGAAGGAGACAAGGCCACAGTGATCCTCTCCACTCAAGTAATTGGCATTACGCGTAAGGAAGTGGCCAAACGCCTGGACCTGGAATTGGAAGCTGTTAATGTCATTCCCACATATCTCGGAGGAGGCTTTGGCAGGCGCTTGCATACACCACATGCAGTTCAGGCTGCCGTGATGTCCAGAGCTGTTGGGAAACCTATTAAATATTATTTCTCACGACAGGAGGAATTTCAACACGATATGTTCAGACCACCAACACATCATATTGTGAGGGGTAAAGTAAGTGAAACAGGCCAATTACAGGGATTTGAGCACCATTTTGTGAGTGGTGATGTAGCGAATAATTCCGCCTTGATGCCTAAAGTACTCCCTGGCATCATCGGTGCAGATATTGGCGCTGTCAGAGGTGGTATGATCCAATATACCGAGATCCCAAATTATCGGGCAGTATATTGGCATGTAGATCTGCCTTTCGCTACAAGTTGGTGGCGCAGCCTGGGGTTATTGGCCAATACCTTTGCCATTGAAAGCACCATAGACGAGCTGGCATTGCAAGCAAAACGTGATGTTATTGAATTCCGAATGGAAAACCTTGGGGAAGACCCAATGAGTGTGCGTTTAAAATCTGTTATTGAAGCTGCAGCAGATAAGGCTGGTTATACTGAAGAAATTAAAAATGGCAGAGCAATGGGGCTAGCTTCTTCAATTGATGCCGGAACGCCATGCGCACAGGTAGCAGAAGTCTCTATTGTAGATGGAGAAATTAAAGTACACAAAGTAACCGTAGCCATGGATCCCGGGATTGCCGTGAATCCAGACCAGGTTCGGGCGCAATGCGAGGGTTGCGTTATCATGGGAATGAGTGCATCCATGTTTGAAGAAATGACGGTAGTTAACGGATCCCTCCAGCCCATCATTTATGGCCCTTACCGTATGGCATTGATGAAGCATGCACCCAAAGAGATCGATGTGGTTTTATTGCAAGGCATAGATAAACCCGGTCCCGTAGGGGAGCCGCCACTTGGGCCTATAGCGGCAGCAATTGGGAATGCGTTAAGGCGACTCACAGGGAAGCGGTTGACAAGGATGCCTTTGAATTTATCACAAGCCTAGTTCTTCACTGGAGCATTTAGAAATTCGAGTGTATTTACGGCGGTTAGCATGGCTCCTTCATCTACTTCATCATTCTTGAAGATGAAATAGACATCTTGCTTCCCTTGAACTTCTTTAGTAAGATTGGCAGCAATTGCTTTCATGTCCATATCGGCCAAAGCCACTTCTATAGTAAAAGTACCTATCAGATCGCCTTCCAGGCCACCAAGCCTCACTTCTACTTGCCCACCTTTAACAAAGGCCGATGTAACGGCGAAAGTTCCGGATACAGCTTTAACACCACTCAGGTCCAGATCTTTGAACATCAGATAAGAATCTTTCAGCCCAATTACAATGCCCATATCTTCGACTAGTCCGGGTACCATATCCGGCGTAATGGTCATTTTAGAGGCAGAGCCTTCATCGTACGATTCTGCTTCTACCATGGGGTGCTTGAGCATAAAGGAATTCTGTGCTGTAAGCGGCTCAATTTCACCTCCTCCGTTATCAGTATAACTGGCAGTGAAAATATAAGTCCCATGGCTTTTAGTTTCCAGATGATCAGCACTGGTAAAGCTACCTTGGGTTGGTTGACTCTCTTCTTGTGCACCCGATGGGCCATACAAGGAAAGAATATATTCTACCATTTGCCTGGATTCGGCTTCTGAAATACTGGGATGTGCTGCCATAGCCGTTTCCCCCCAATTTCCTGCACCGCCATTCCTGATCTTTTCAGAAAGCATCCCTGGCGCAGTTTCCTGACCGGCGTATCTTTCTGCGATCGCATAATAAGAGGGGCCTATGGAGCTATCTTTTTCTTTGTGACATGCCAGGCAGTCTGAGCCTTCAATCAGGAACTTCCCGATATTTGAATATGCGACATTGGCCATGTCTGCGTGTGTCTTCGCGCCTATTATATTATCACTTCCCTGTGGCAGGTAATTGTATGAAACGGTCACACGTGAGGGGTCTAAACTGCCTTCAGAAAGGCTGCCATCTTCCTCATCCTGCACATTAACCTTATATTGGATATCTAATTGCTTATCCGGCCAATAAAAGCTGCTATTGCCATTAACGATCTCCCAAGATATCTCAGGTAATTCATTGCCAACTAATATTTCTGTCTCTGTAAGGTCTGTGATCCCGGCATCGTCCGTAACTTCTAACAAAACCTTGTATCTGCCTGATTCATTAAAGGTATAGCTAGGATTCATCTCAGTTGATTCGGCCCCAGAATCGCCAAAATCCCATTTGTATGTTAAAGGATCCCCGTCATAATCAATAGAATTCCGCCCTTCAAATTGCACGGTTAATGGAAGACCCCCAATAGTTTGATCCGCGGTAATTTGAGCCAGCGGTGCCCTGTTTCCTTTTACGAATTCTATTCGTGATAAACTTGCATCTGGATTCTGGGTAAACCATCCGGTTCCGTACTCAAGTAAATATAAGGCCCCGTCAGGACCAAAGACCAGATCAATAGGATTGTATAATTTCATATTTGGAACGATCTGTGTCATTTTGCTGAATGCACCATTGTCGTCCATGGCAACTGCAAAGATCCAGCCCCGCATCCAATCATAGGCCAGTAATTTTCCATTAAAGTATTCAGGCCAATTATGGCCGCTATCTTCGTAATCATCACTGTAATATATGGGCCCTGCCATAGCATTTCTGCTACCTGAACCCAAAGCTGGAAACTCTTCCGAAGTACTATATGGGTAATAGATCATCGCCGGTTGCGCCGGAGGCAACTCCTTTAGTCCGGTATTATTCGGAGATTGATTGAGGGGTTTTAGAGAATCAAAGACCGGACCGGTAGTTTGCGCAGCAAAGTCCCTCGTATTATAGGCCTTGTTATTTGCGATAAAATGTGGCCAGCCAAAATTTCCAGCTTGCCTTGCCTGGTTAATTTCGTCATATCCTTTTAGACCTAGATTGAGCGAATCAGAATTGGCATCGGGACCTATCTCACCCCAATAGAGATAATTGGTCTTTGAATCGATAGAAAAGCGATAGGGATTACGATTTCCCATCACGTAAATTTCTGGGCGGGTCTGAGCTGTTCCTTTCGGGAAGAGATTGCCGTCTGGTATGCTGTAGGTGCCGTCGTCTTCCGGTTTTATACGAAGGATTTTTCCTCTTAGATCATTTGTATTTGCACTCGATTTTTGAGCGTCCCAAGGACTGCGGCCTTCCCGTGTATCAATAGGCGCAAAACCGTCTGAGGCATGCGGGTTGGTATTATCGCCCGTAGATAAATACAAATACCCATCCGGTCCAAATTCTAAAGATCCTGCAGAATGACAGCACTCCTCTCGTTGAGTAGGTACTTTGAGCAAGATCTTTTCTGAATCGGGAAGTAAATTAAAGCCAAATAGATCAAACCGCGACAAGTGTTGCACGTCTTCATCAGGATTCGAATAGTATAAATAAACCCAATTATTATCTGAATAATTCGGGTCGATAGCAAGGCCAAGTAAACCGTCTTCAAGTCCTGAAAATACGTTAAGAGTTGTAATTAATGAGTCGTTCTTTTCCTTTATATCATATATATGGACACCGCCTCTTCTTTCTATGTATAGGATTTTATTTTCGTTAATGAAATCCAGTTCCATAGGTTCATATAAATTCTGAATGAATGTGACTTTGCTAAACCTATTTTCTTCGGGAACCAATTCGGCATAAGCCTTACTATAATCCACAGGCATTCCTAACCCAATTGCATATTTGATACCTCCCAAAAGGTGATTGATATAGAGCGGATCTTTGAACTGTTCTATCGTATGCCCCAGTGCGGTGTAAAAAGACCTTCCCCCGTCGTATTCCTTATACCATGCCATAGGGTGAAAGCTCCCATTAGTACCTCCTTCGTAAGTGGTCTCATCGATAGTCATCAATACCTGGTTATTAGGGTCCAAAGATTTGAAATTGTAAAATTCATCATGGATCTTCCAGGTTGTCGGGAGGTGTTCTGTTGAAATATGATTGGAATTTGTCACTTGGATAACTCCATCCTGTACATTCGGATTATTAGGATGACTTTCAAAATAAGCGCCGACAAGTTCCCCGTACCAGGGCCATCCATATTCCGTATCTGTAGCGGCATGTACACCGACAAATCCACCCCCGGCCTGTATAAATCTTTCAAACTGACTTTGCTGGACGGGATCCAAAACATCGCCGGTTGTATTTAAAAAGACTACGGCCATGAAGTCCTTTAAATTCTCTTCATTGAAAAATTGGGGATCTTCCGTAGCTACAACCGTGAACCCATTTTCTGCACCAAGTTGTTCAATGGTCTTAATCCCTTTTTCAATAGAATCATGCCGGTAAACCTCTGTTTTCGAAAAAACAAGGACTTTTACTTCGGCTGGTCTAAAAAGGAAATATCCAATAATGGCAATTATGCCAACAAGGATCCCTAGTCCGAGGAGGAATTTTTTAAGCTACTTTTTCATACTAAATACGGGTTTTGTAGGGCTTTCAAAATAAATTTGAGAAAGATACATTTATTTGTTGAATCTAAAGAAGCATATCTTGTCAACAATTGATTTTAATGATCTCAGCGGTGGTTATCCGAAACAAATTGTTAATCAATGCATTACACACGATACTTGAGTCTTTCACCTATTTTTTTTTAATTCTTTTCTAGCTGTCAATAATTTAGTTTTTAAACTCTAATAATTTAATTGACCTTGCAGACCATTAGGGCGCAAAAGTAAGATCGTAAAGGTAATCAGGGAATTGATGAATGGAATATTCGACTTATGGGTAGCTTTGTTATCAGACTATGACGGGTCAATTAAAAAGAAATATGAAAGAGGCAGATGGCACAAAGGAGGCTGGGGACTTGATTCAAATTAAGTCGGACAATACTTTGGATAATGGGTCAATTAATGGATCAATGAAAAAGGAGAAAGACTTAAAAATAGGGGTAATAGGTGCTGGTTTGATGGGTCTTACTCTTGCCTATCGTATTTCGAAATCGAATGCTACAGTAAAAGTTATTGAACGGGATTCACAACCAGGAGGGTTATCTACTTATTTTAACTACGGTAAATTTATTTGGGATAAATTCTACCATGTTATCGTTCCCACCGATGGAAGTTTAATTGGATTGATCGAAGAGATCGGCCTGGGTTCTAAATTGAATTTTACACGTGCCTTAACTGGTTATTATGTAAATAAGTCTTTTTACTCTTTGAATGGCCCTAAGGATTATTTGCTTTTCCCCTTGCTTAATATTTGGGATAAAATGAGATTGGCATATACCATTTTTTATGGCTCACGTATTAAAAACTGGAAAAAACTAGAGCAAGTACACTTAAAGGATTGGTTGGTTAAAATGGGAGGCCAGAAAAACTTCAATAAATTCTGGGCACCACTTTTACTAGCCAAATTAGGAGAGAACTACAAAAGAGTATCAGGGGTATTTATCTGGACCTATATCAAGAGATTATTCAAAGCAAGGGAATACCCCGTTGAGAAAGATTATATGGGATATGTCACAGGAGGGTATAAAACTGTTTTTGACAAGTTGGAGCAGCTTCTCAATGAGAATAATTCCAGTTTGCTTTTAGATACTGTAGTTACCAGTATTGAACCCGCGGAAGGAGGAGGTATTAACGTGCATTATGGAGAGTCAGTCGAGTATTTTGATAAAGTCGTTTTTACAGCACCTCTCAATGTTTTAGAGAAAGTTACAGATCCTCGTTTATGCGAAGTTGTTAGACATGAGCGAGCCATAGAATACATGGGTGTCGTTTGTCTCGTATTAACAACTCATAAGGCACTCACACCATACTATATTTTAAATATTAGTGATACCCAATCTCCGTTCACTGGGGTAATTGGGATAAGCACGCTGGTAGATCAGGAGCAAACCTCAGGGCTTCAGCTTACTTATTTTCCAAAATATATACCTGCTGATCATGCTTTTTGGTCTAAGTCGGACTCCGAATTAAAAGCCATATTTTTAGAGGGTGTTAAAGATCTTTATCCCGATTTTGACGAATCGGATATCGTATCTGCCCACATAAACAGGGCATTTAAAGTGCAGCCTTTACAGGTCTTGAATTATTCCGAAATAATCCCTAAAACACATACTAAACATCCAGATTTTTACGTACTTAACACCTCACAATTCGTTAATGATTCAGTCAACAATAACTCAGTTGTTACGCATGTAAATTCATTCATAGATGAATATAAACATGAATTTCAGGCAGTTAATAAAAAATAAACCAAACTCGTATTAGGATGTCAAAACCTATTGCCAGCCTTTCCCTGGACTTGGACAACCAGTGGTCTTATATGAAGAACCACGGGGTAGACGGTTGGGAAAATCATCCTTCATACTTAGAAATAATTGTTCCTCATATACTTAGTTTACTTGAGGAATTAAAGCTAAAGATCACATTCTTTATCGTGGGTCAGGACGCTGTTTATGAGCATAATAAGCCATTTATCAGAATGTTGGCGGAGTCCGGCCACAACATTGCAAATCATTCTTTCAAACACGAAACATTCCTGCACCTGTATTCCAAAGAGGAATTAATTGAGGAAATCAATCAATCGCATGAGATTATAACATCAGTAAGTGGTAAAGAACCCAAAGGATTCAGGGGGCCTGGGTTTAGTTGGAATGAAACGCTATTAGAGATCCTGGCCGATAAAGGATATACCTTTGACGCTTCTACTTTTCCTACAAGTATTGGACCCCTAGCCCGTATGTATTATTTCAGAACGGCAAATCTAACGATGGAGGAAAGGAAGGAAAGAAAGGAACTATTTGGAAAATTTTCGGATGCCTTCAGGTTGCTACGGCCTTATTTTTGGAATTTGAAAAATGATCGGCAATTACTTGAAATGCCGGTCACCACAATGCCATTATTCAGAACTCCTATGCATATGACGTACTTGATGTATCTGAGTTCTATATCCAAAAATTTAATGCTGCTGTATCTGACATGTGCTGTTTATTTATGTAAGCTGACCCGAACTAGGCCTAGTTTTTTATTACATCCATTAGACCTGATCGGTGGCGATAAGGTAAAGGGGTTGGATACCTTCCCGGGAATGAATATTTCGAGTGAAGAAAAAGAGATAATATTTAAGAAAGTAATGTCGGTGCTTCAGAAGCACTTTACATTAGTTACTATGGAAGAACACGCTTCCACAGTATTGAATAATGCCAAACTAAAGTATATAACACCATAAGTAAGGTAAGGCTATAGGTAAGAAAAACATTGCCTATTATACCCAAAAAGACAGCGAAAATTTTATAATATAGAGAGAAATGGAAACGGCACAAAAACCACATGAGAAGGCCAATACAGTTAGGGAGGGTTCAACCAAACCTTCAGTGACAGTCTTATTGCCCGCATTTAATGAAGCCAGTATAATTACTGAATGCTTAACTATTCTAGCGAATAAATTGAGTCTGCTGGATCAGAAATACGATTGGGATATACTAATTGTTAATGACGGCAGTAGTGATGATACGGGATCCCTGGCAGAAGAATTCGCAAAATCACGAACTAATGTTTCCGTATATCATAATATCGTCAATCAGAATTTGGGCGGCGCATTGAGACGCGGATTCAAAGAGGCTGAAGGCCAGTATATAGTCGTATTGGATATTGATCTTAGTTTTGGACCTGAACATGTAGAAAAATTGATGGACGCAGCGATTAAAGAAGATGCTGATGTTGTAATTGCCTCGCCCTATATGAAAGGAGGTAAGACTACAAAAGTACCTTTTCACAGGCTTTTGTTAAGTAAAGGCCTTAATAAATTAATGCGACATACATCGGGCATAAACTTGCACAGTTTTACGGGTATGGCTCGTGCTTATCGAAGGGAGTTTCTTGACACCTTAAACTTAAAAACCAACAATTATTCTATCAATCCAGAAATCATTCATAAGACCGAAATATTAAGAGGGCGCATCATTGAGATCCCCGCACACCTGGATTGGACTTATCAAGTGGAATATGGGCAAAACAGGACATCCAGTGTTCGCATCTTTAAGGGTATAATGAATGGACTTATGTCTAGTTTTATATTCAGGCCCTATGGGTTATTTATGATGGTTGGATTGATATTGTTGTTTCTATCACTTTACATGATAGCATGGATATTTTACCATGTATACGCGATTTATCCTGAAGTACAGGTGGCAAATGAATTTTTTGACGATCGATTCACAGAGGCGGTGTCTCAGGTTTATAATAAGAGGCCCCATGCTTTCCTTATCGGTGGATTTACTTTTGTAACAGCCATACAATTTTTAGGCCTTGGATTTATTTCGCTTCAGAAAAAGCGGTATTTTGATGAGTTATTTCATCTGAATTCAGCTATTCTGAAGCGCACTAAAGACTCATAGTTAAATGAAGGAATATTTCTCCGGAAATCGAAGTGTATGGTGGATATTTATTCCACTATTCCTGTTTTACTTTTTGATCATCCTGATTTTTAGTGCTGATACCTTGAGGGGTGATGAAACTCGGCATATGCACTATGCCGTGAATTTGACAAACGGCTTTTATACTTCCCCAGATGATCCGGAATTAATTAATGGTCCTGGTTATCCATTGGTGCTAGCAGCATTTCTATTGACCAAAGCTTCAAAAATGGTCATGATTTTGGCAAATGCCGTATTCATGATTTTGGCTGTTGTCCTTTTTTATAAAGTAGTATCTCTCTTTTTAAAGCCAAAACAAGCTTTGCTCCTGAGTTTAATATTTGGATTGTATCCGCCTTCCCTAAAGTGGATGGTTTATTTATATTCAGAATCATTGGCCATCTTCCTAGCATGCGGTTTTCTTTATTTCTTTTTTCAGGTACACAACCAAGAACAAAAGCGTAAACGAAATATGGCAAAGGCTGCTATATTTTTAGGACTTCTCACGCTCACCAAGGTGATATTTGGGTATGTCATTATTACAGCATTACTGTTTTATCTATTGGTTTACCTTTTTACAAGATCTAAAAAGGCCCTGGCCGGTATATGGGTACTGATTGGTGCATTTTTTGTTTGCTTGCCTTATTTGATTTATACACATTCACTGACGGGAGAACCCTTGTATTGGGGTAGTGGAGGAGGCGAAATATTGTACTGGAGATCATCACCTTATCCCAATGAATATGGGGATTGGATAAGTACGGATGTAGTTTTTGGTAAACGGACTGATGATTATTTTGATACAAGCAATATTGTGGAGAATCACAGACCTTATTTTGAAAGTATTCAGTCATATACGCATATTCAACGGGATAAGCTGCTTAAAGAAAAAGCCATTGAGAACATAAAAGAATACCCATTAAAGTATATGCAAAACACACTGGCAAGCGGACTCCGGTTATTCTTCAATTACCCTTATTCCCATACACAACAGAAAATGGCATCTTATGTCTATATAGTGCCAAATGGACTCTTGCTACTTCTTTTGTTACTATCTGCATATCTCGGAATAAGAAGGCCTTCCTTTCTCCCTTTTGAAATACGCTTTATTGGGTTTGTAGCACTTGTTTTCATTGGGGGACTTGTAATGGCCAATGGCATGATCAGGCATCTGCTGACTATTTTTCCTTTACTGTTGATTTTTATCGGATTTGTGCTTTCCAGGGGTATCCGGATCACATTAATTCCGGAGTGAACTAACTATATTATCTAAGATCGATAGGTGCTTGGATAAATAAGGATCTAACACTTATTGCGGACTAACTTCGAAGTAAGAGTTTTTCCCATAGTTGACATCTCCCGGTTTTCTCGTTATCATCCTGATGGCCCCTAGATAAGTCTCCAATTGTGTTATTCCCTGGTTTAATGATTTTTGCACTCTTGCCTCCTCTTTCCAGGGCCATTTGTAAATACCCCACTTGGCATTACCTCCCCATGGAGCATCAGAAGTAACGGTAGCAATTTGTTCATCATAGACCACCTCATTATTAATCCAAACCTGCAAAAGGCCATTTGAGTGATCGCCCCATATAACATGTATTACTACATCAATTGTCTGGCCTGCTTGGGGAGTAATTCCGGTGCTTGCATATTTCTTATCACCAGTTCCTGCCTTGTTCACCACATAAATTTCACCGGCAGCATGACCATTAAATTGATCTCCGTGAATCACTTCCAAGCTGATTTGTGGGCCCCCACTTGCTGTTCCTGGATACACCTGGAAAAACTTCCATTGATTATTTTGATCAATTATATAAGTATCGCCAAATTCATAGCTCCAGCCAAACCATTCTTCAGTTCCCAATTCATTGCGCACCTGCCAGGGAGCAGTTCTTACTTCCGCACGCATATTGAAGTTATTGGAACACCAGGAACCAATTTCTGGGCCCAGGGGATTAACTCGAAATCTTAGTTTATTGCCTGATTTAGTTACTTGTTGCTCATAACATTCGGAATCTATAACGAGTTCTTTGTTACTGAATGAAACTCCTTTACTATTCGTATAAACTGGAAGGGTAATATCTTCCCAACACCATACTTTTAACCCGGTATCGCCAGCACGACCACCATTAGTTACACACTCCTGGCTTTCCACTTGATCTTCGTCATTGGAATCGGATGCTTCCGAACTATAGTCTATAGTCTGATCATTGGATTCATCAGCTATTTGCTCTTGTTCTGCAGATGCCGGATTATCGGAATAATCATTTGCGTCGTAAACTTCGCAGGATATAAATTGAATAATAAATAGAAAAAAGACACTTATCATTAGGGATTTCATGCCATGCAGTTTTAGGATCTGTCACTTCCTTCACTAACTTTTTGCGACAGATGTAGGTTAAGTTCTAATTACATGTCCAGTATGCTAATAGCAACTGGTTTTGGGCAATCTATCTATATTGGTTGTTGGTCGATGCTGTTATAAGGTTAATGGCCTTAATTTAGTTGCTTTGGGACAAGACAACTTTCGGACCATTATTCAGCATGTTTATTAAACGTTTAAATCATAAAAATGTTGTTTTATTGAGGGTGATTTTAAAGATAAGACTTAATGTCAATAAGTACGCTGATACAGTTCAATATAAGCTTTGGTCATTTCTGCTAAATTGAACTTCTCGGCTACAGTTTCACGGCCTTTGCGCCCCATTGTACGAGCTTCTTCTATATTTTCAAGTAAATAGTGTATTTCATTCGCCAAATCCAAGGCAGAATGGGATGGAATTAATATGCCTGAAATACCATGTTCAATTATTTCGGGAGTACCACCTCCTTTTGTCGCAATAACAGGCTTTTCTAAGGCCATGTACTCAAGAATAACGTTCGATATACCTTCGCCATGAATATGTGAATTTGTCGACAATACACCAATGTCAAGGATGTTAATCACAGATTCTACATCGGTTCGAATACCCGGAAATATAAAATTTGACCTGTACTTTGACGGAACCATTTGCAGGTGTTTCCCCAATTCAGGTCCCTCACCTACGGCCAGGAAGGTTACATCGGACCTTTTGCCAAGTATTTTTATTCCAGCTTTGATAAAGGTCTCAAAGTCTTTTCTTTCAGAGAAACTTCCTATCATACCAACTACCTTGGGAGTTTGAACCTTGAGTTCATTTTTTAACTCAGATCCCTGTTTGAGATTTGAGATCCTATTACTATCAAACCCATTATAAATACAAATGGCCTTATGTTTAGGCACTTTATATGCATTTAACCCTGCTTTTGAGTTGCTTACTATGAAAGATGAAAAGGGATAAGTTAATCGAGCCCGAAATAAACGCTTGTCAAAAAAGGACAATCCTTCAGGCGCATCCATTATATTTCCGTTGATCAGGGAGATGCCTAATAGTTTTGCAGTTGGGATAGCCCAAATGGCAGACATAGTTCCCCAACAGTGGATTAAATCCGGCCCCAATTTCTTGCAAAGCTTATAGAACCGAACGAAAACCATTGGATTCTTCTTGGGCACCCGTTTTAAGATAGTGATGGGAATATCCAGATCATGGATCTCTGGATAGGCAATTGTTTCTGAAAAGACTACAAGATTCAGTTCAATTTCCGGATATCGCTTCAGGCCTTTGACAAGTTCTATTAACCTCCGTTCCATCCCGCCACGGGCAAGGCTATCTACAGCGAGTAAAATCTTCATTGAGGTGTGTTTCATCGATCCGGTATCTTAACGAAAAATCGAATAGCCATCCCACGACTTCCCATTAGCAACACTAATATATCAGCAATTAGCTATTTATGGCAGAATTCACCATTTCTTTCAATATCCTATCCATATTATAATCGTATTCAAAATCGGGGTAATGGGCTCTGAATTTTCTAATATCTGAGACATACCAGATATGATCTCCTGCACGTGCTTTGTCTGAAAGCGTATAAGGAACTCTTTTACCACATATCTCCTCGATCTTATTTATCGCCTCTAACATGGAAATATTAGAATATCTGGATCCTCCCATGTTATATACTTCACCGCCTCTTGGATTTTGGCAGTACAACCAAAAGGCTTTAATTAAGTCGGAACTATGGATATTATCCCGCACTTGCTTCCCTTTATACCCAAAGATTGTATAAGGTTTCTGATGGATCGCACACTTGATCAAATACGCTAAAAAGCCATGTAATTCTGCTCCCTGGTGAGCGGGACCTGTTAGACAACCCCCACGAAATGCAACTGTTTTCATTCCGAAATATTTGCCGTATTCCTGGACAAGCACATCTGCAGCCAATTTGCTTGCACCGAAGAGACTGTGTTTGGATTGATCCACTGACATATGTTCATCTATGCCATGTTCAAAATAGGGGTGACCTTCTTCAGGCTCCCATCTGTATTCTAACTCTCTAAGAGGCAGTCCGTTGGGCGTATCTCCATATACTTTGTTAGTACTGGTAAAAATGAAGGAAGCATCGGGGCAGTAGATCCTCGTCAATTCCAACAAGTTTAAAGTCCCGGTGGCATTAACGGAAAAATCAGTCAATGGCTCTTTGGCGGCCCAATCATGAGAAGGTTGTGCAGCTGTGTGGATGATCACTTTGATATCTGAACTATACGTTGAAAATAGAGTTTCCAATTTGTCGTAATTCCGGATATCTATTCTGTGACTTTTAAAATTAGCCAAGCTAGCGTTCAATTGATCTTCTACCTCTAAGGTACTTGCTTCTTCACCAAAGAAATAGCTTCTCATATCATTGTCAATGCCGATCACAGAAAATCCTTGCCTATCCCAAAACTTACAGGCTTCACTACCGATTAATCCTGAGGAACCTGTTATTATTGCTATCTTCATTTGTTGTTTTTACTATGTGCTACCCCCGCTTTATTTGAAATAGTATTATTGTCATTTATTTTCGAAGTAAAATTGCCCAATAGCTCCAGCATTCTGCCTCCATGCTGGGTATAATCAAAATTTTCCAGCCCCATTTGCCGCCCGTTAATACCGATGGAAGCCGAATTCTCAGGATCGGTTAATATGAACTGCATCTTTTGGGCATAGGATTCCTTTTCAAAGTCTTCCGCAATAAGCGCAGTTTTACCATCTATAAAATCGTAATGAGCTATTTCCCCAAAAGCTGTGGTAATCACAGGGCGTCCGGATGCCAGATATTCACCAATTTTGTGAGGAAACCTTGCTGCATCCTGCACGGTTGGCCTAAGGGGTATCAATAAAGCCGATGCTTTCGCATATAAACTCGGAATTTGATCATGAGGTACGTTCGTTACAAGATTGATGTGATCCTTATTTCGCGCGGACGCTATGCGATCGACAATTTTTGATATTTGCCCTTCTTTACCACCCAGAACAAGTTTCAGGTAGACATCATCGCGATTTATATTCAAATGATCGAATGCTTCGATTACAAAATCGACCAGTTCGAAGTAAGATGCTGCCCCGCAATACAGGAATTCAGTCCCATTTTTGTTCTTGGGATAATACTGAAATTTCTCAAAATCACATAAAATGGGAAGTTTTAGGCAGGGTTTATTGGGCGAGATATGCATGTAGTATTCCATCAGTTTTTCGCTGATAGGGAAAGCGCCATCTACTAATCGAAGGAATAAATTGTCGTATATGTAATCATTTGTCTTTTTTAATATCGAATCCCTTTGCTTCATTGATGAGGCCAATTCTACGAAATTCAATACAATTGGAAATCCAATAACCCATGAAACAAGGCGATATCGGATCAGGTGAAAGCTACTCATGGTAGATAAAAAACCAATATCAAGTTTCCCTTGTTTCTTAAGTGAACCTAAATAGACAAATTCCCTATAAATACCCCTAAGCTTTTCCATATTTCGCTTGAAAAAACTCTTTGGCCTGTAGATACTTTTAGAGGTGTATATGTAATCAATTTCTTTGTACGTACCCCTTAAAGGAAAATCATCTTGCGCACCTCTTTCCCAAACGCCTTTCCTGCATACAACTTGTGTGGCACATCCTGCATGGACCAAAGCTCTGGCCATTAAGGTCATTCTTTGGATAGCGGCAAGCCCTAGGGGGAATCCAGCTTCTCCCAGAAATACTATATGTGGTTCGTTACTATTGTTTTCCTTTTCCAAAATCTGATTTATGACTTATTATTGGTTACTGGGTCTAATTTTTCATACCGATGCAAGTGTCGATGTATGCTGAGTTGTCAACCATTGATCCAAAAATATTAAGGACCAGATCTTGCGACTAAAATCGCGCATGCCATTATTATGATCGTGAATTATTTTTCGAACATAAGTTGGATCCAAATATTCGTACAACGGACTATTTGTTGATAAAAGTCGATCATTAACATATTCTTTAAGGTCCTCTTTGAACCAAAGTTCCAAGGGAACGCTAAAACCTTGTTTCTTGTGTGAAATAATGGAAGGAGGTAGCAGATCCTTCATGGCTTCTTTAAAAATGTACTTACTCGTCTTACCTTTTAGTTTCAGCTTTGCAGGTATATTGAATGTCAATTCGGCAAATTCATGATCCAGCAAGGGTACTCTGACTTCCAGGGAATTCTGCATACTTGCACGGTCAACTTTTGTCAGTATATCATCTACCATATAGGTTTGCATGTCCATACGCTGCATATTGAACAAATAGTTTGACGAATTACCATTCGTATAGAAGTAAACCTTTTGTTGTTCTGCTGGTGACGCTTTAAGCATTTCCCAGCATTCTTTTCTAAATAGTTGCTGGCGTTCATGAAGCTGCCATATTGAATGGTAGGCGGGAGCGCTGCTTTTAGGTTTGGAGAGATAATAGGTAGCTCCTTTGCCTTTTACGCCGTTTGGTATAATGTCGTGAAGTCCCCCCCATAGATAGCGGCTTAAGGACGAGGGAAGAATATTGTACTTATGTATCCTTTTAAATTTCAAATGATGATGATATCCCAGGAATAATTCGTCACCTCCGTCACCAGACAAGGCCACTGTCACATTTTCCCTGGCAAATTTTGACACATAATATGTGGGTATAGCTGAGGAATCCGCAAAGGGTTCATCATAGGCATCTATTAAATCGGGTAAGAGGCTTACGGATTCTGGTTCTACAATTAGTTCGTGATGTTCTGTTTGATATTTGGCAGCTACCTCCCGTGCATATTTTAATTCATTAAACCTGGCTTCCTTAAATCCAATTGAAAATGTCTTTACAGGAGAGGAAGAATGCTGGGCCATAAGCGCAACTACGGAGCTGGAATCTATTCCACCACTGAGAAAGGCTCCCAATGGAACATCACTCATTAAATGGGATTTGACTGTTTCTGAAAGCTTTTCCCTTAGCAATTCACTCCATTCACTTTCTGATTTGCTGTAGTCCGGTTCATAATTTGCATGCCAATATTTGGAAACTTGTATGTGGCCATTGTCTTTTAATAGCAGACTGTGCGCTGGCTTTAACTTATGGATATTTTGAAAAATTGTGCCGTCCTGAGCGGAATAACCAAAGGCTAGGTAATAGTCAAGAGAAAAGATAGACAAGTCCATGGAATTCTTACTCTGACTCATAATGCATTTCATTTCCGATCCAAATAGAAAGGTATCCTTTTCAAGACAGTAAAAAAATGGCTTTATGCCAAAGCGATCCCTCGCACAAAAAAGACTATTCTCATTTTCATCCCATATGGCAAATGCAAACATACCCCTCAGATGGGATACACAATCTACCCCGTATTCTTCATATGCGTGGACAATAGTTTCTGTGTCTGATTTAGTCTTAAACTCGTGCCCCTTTTGGATAAGGGATTTTCGCAATTCGTTGTGGTTATAGATCTCACCATTAAAGACTATCCAGATTGTGCCATCCTCATTCGATAACGGCTGATGGCCTTTTTCCAGGTCAATGATACTTAATCTGCGGAATCCGAGCCCTACATTCTTTTTTAAATATTGACCACAATCATCCGGCCCCCTATGACGAATTAAATTAGTCATAGTGAGGAGATCATCTTTCCGGACGGGTCTGTCCCGATCAAAATGAATTTTACCGCATATTCCGCACATATTTCTCGTTTGGCTACTAGGATATTAGAAGATGCAAAATAATCTAAAAACTAGCAGTTTACACAGGAATTCGCACTAATAAAATTCAAGAAACGATGAAGTGATCTAAATTGAGGTTTAAGATGTATTCAATACTTTATTTAGAGTTAATTAGCTAGTCGTGATAGACACTAACAAAAGGCATCGATTTATACTCACATGAACCTAATGGAATATAAGGCAAGGGGTAGGTGTCTGATGTAAATTAATTACCTTTTTGCTAACAATTGCTCATAAAGTGCTCCGTACTTTTGTGCAACTACTGCGCTGGAATATTCACTGATGACCCGTTTTTTTGCACGTAATGACATCTCTATCATTTTCGAAGTATTGGTCATGGCCCAGGAGAATTTATCTGCTAAATCGGTACTGTTATTCGCTTCAAAATAAAGAACTTCATCCAAGGCAAAAACTTCAGTGTTTTCCGGAATATCACTGCAAATAATAGGTGTAGTTCCCCTACATGCTACCTCAAGCAGCATGAGAGACAAGCCTTCGGTCAGGGATGGAAAAATGAAAAAATGGGATCTGTCTATAAGCCCCATTAGTGTTTCTTTGCTATCAATGTAGCACAAAAACGACACATCCAATCCTTCGGCTAATTTGTTAATTGATCTCATATACGCTTTAGCGTGTGATTCCTGACCTGCAATGACGACTTTACCCTTGTAATCAATTAAATGAAGTGCTTCGAGTAACGTATGACAGCCTTTGGTGGCCATAATCCTTCGGGCGGCAAAGAAAATGAACGGTTCCTCACCACTAATATCATGTTGTTTTAATAGCTCTGCTATTGGAGGAACTTGCTCATTCGTATTGATATTTACACCATTCGGGATATAGTGTACATTTTTAGCATATCGTTGCATATAAACCTTGGCTAAGGGATTAGAAACAGAGGTGCGTACCGTTGAGCCATAGATGAAAAATTGCTCCATAAGACGCATATAGGCCTTTCCGAGAAAATTCCACTTATCGCGTAAATATGGAGCTTCCTGAGAGGTGGCTATGACCTTGGCTTTTAGCCTTAATAGCGGAATAAAGATGGCGCTATCTGTCTTATGTACATGGATCACATCATATTTCTTTGAAAAAAGAATATGCAAACAGCACAAGAAATAATATAAGAAGACCCCAACTTCTTTTAGTGGGATTCTAGGTAATTGTATTGCCCTGACATTTTCCAAATGGGTTTTAGCATGCTCGTCATTATAACAATAAACTGTGATGCTGTATTTCAACTGGAGTTCTTTGGCAATATTTTCAGCTATTCTACTTGAACCTCCTTGAGAGGGAAAGTATTTAATTCCGAAAAAAGCTATTCTCTTAGTATTCATCAATCGCTTGTAAAGCGGTCAAAACTACCTAATATTATTGGTTTTCGCCCAAATTTTGGCACCAGTTACATCTATGCCCGATATATGGCCCCACAGAGCACTAACGGAAGTACGAACAGCTGTTGCTTACCTCCATAAATTCTCTTAGTTTAGTCATTCGACCTAGGTCGATCTCCCTTAAGCATTTTACCTAAATGAGCTATGTGGGTGGCTGCCTATTATTTAATTCTAATCTTTCCTAGTCTAAAAGAGGATTATTAATGTACATTTTGATCAGATCCAAACAATGAAAAAATTATTAGATGAACTTTTAACTGATATTAGAAGCCTGTCCAGGAAGGAGCATATGATCTATTGGATTATCCCCCTCATTGTTTTGGGTATTTGTTTGATATTCTATTTTTCAGAAATACCAGCTTTGGTATCCATTATTTGCCCACCTGGAAATTGGGAATGGGGAGTCGTTGAGAATTTACAACTACTAATTATTCTGGGTATTTGTATTGTTGCTTTTAAAGGAATGACCAGGAAAAAGGATCTTTTATTGAAATGGGGTTTTGGGCTGACTGCGCTCTTTGCCATTTTTGTGCTCTTAGAGGAAATGGATTATGGGGAACATTTCGCACAACTGATTATGGGGGTAGAGGAGGTATTTTCCGAAAAGTTCATTCCCATAGATAACCTCCATAATAGAGGGAATAATGCAAAAATATTTAAGAGGTCTATCTACTTAGTTATGTTATTGATCTTTATTATAGCCCCATTTATCAAGCCCAGGATAAAGAACCGGCACTTACGTTATTTAATTCCCCGTCCCAGTATTGTAATTGTCGCTGCCCTAACCATAGTTGCCGATCTTTTGCCTCGATTCATAGTCCTATTTCAATGGCGTAAAGATGGGGAGATATATGGCTATCTTGTAGACAAATGCAGTATGCTGAACACGAGATTAAGACTTCAAAAATATTCACACAAAGCACTGATTTACAGAAGTTAATAATAAGAACATTAATTTCTGTTTACAATTTTTTTATTCCTTACAATCCAAACCCGAGAAATGAAAGTTATTCTAGTTGGTGATTATCCGAAAGATGATAAAATTCAAACCGGAGTTCAAGGGGTATTAGTAAGTCTGACCGATGAATTGCTCAGGCATGATGAAATAGATCTTATCATTGTTTCCCTTTCGGAAGGGACCTTTCTTGAGAAGTATCACGGAAAATGTACCATTCGTAAAGTAAACCTGAGATCTTCGATACTCAAGGCTAGACGCGAATTTAGATCGATAGTTTTGGATGAGGATCCGGACATCATCCATCTTCAGGGCGTGGTGCCTGGCTGCCTACTTTATTCCAGAAAATTCAAAGATATGTTTGTGGTGACACAGCACGCTATTTTGCGCAAGGAACGGCTATGGCAGGTGTCACTTTTTCGCAAGATCAAATTTTTTATTAAGGGGATTGTAGAGCGCTATTATTTGAGTAAAATTCAGAATATAATCTTTATCTCGGATTATAATAAAGAGCTGTATAAACGTGGCTTGAATACTCATATTTCCGTCTATCACGCTACCATTCCCAATCCGGTAAATAGACTTTTTGAAACAGGAGAGCAGAATACAAAATCCCCGTGGAATAGCGAGCTTTATTTTGTTGGAGAATTAAAAAAACGCAAGGGACTCCATGTATTAATTCAAGCCTTAGCTCAATTAAAAGAGGGCAATTATAACTTTAAACTCCATGTGATTGGGGGATTTAAAGAAATGGCGTATAAGAAGTATATTAATGCTCTGATCGAGGAAAAGGAACTCGCTGCTGAAATCCATTTTTGTGGATGGAAAGATACCTCCGAGATCATTACGTATACGAAAGAGATACCCATATTTGTTTTACCTTCCTTTCAGGAGACCTTGCCTTTGAGTGTTGCTGAGGCGATGACCCTGGGTAAATTGGTCATAGCAAGTGATGTTGGCGGGACAGATGAAATGATAAAGGACGGCAGGTCGGGGTATTTGTTCAAACCTGGTGATTTTGAAGGACTTACCGAAATTCTGTCGGTTGTTTTCAATAATATGGAAGCGCAAAAGGTACTAATGTCTGCTGCGAAAAAAGAAAGTAGCAAATACTCGATAGAAACAATAGTGGAGCAAACATTAAACTTCTATAGGACCATCATCTAACAAGGGGTAAATTGGACAGTTTGATTCAAGTTACTTGCTGGCAAGCTGATTAAAAATGTTTATCAAATCGGAACATATTTTCTCTCCGTCATTGCGAACTTTTGCCAGTTCCCGAGCCTTTTCACCCATAATTTGAGCGCGTTCTGGATTTCTATATATATCTAAAATGGCGCCCGCTAATGCGTAGGGATCGTTGTTTTGAACCAATAGACCTTCCTTGCCGTCGGTCAATAAACTAGGAGTTCCGCCTACGTTAGTCGCAATCACAGGCATGCCTAACAACATTGCCTCCTGAACAGCGTTCGGACTGTTTTCAATATGTGAAGGATGAACATACAAATTCGCCGAAATCAGTTCTTGAACGACTTCCTGGCTGGACTTAAGTCCCAAAAATTTCACCATGGACACCATTGAGGAAGATACCCTTGCTCTTTCTAGGGCTGTTTTTACATAGGCGGTATCACCAGAAATACCAATAATTCTCCATTCAATTTTGAGAGGTGTTCTATTTACAAGTAATTTCAATGCTTCAAAAATAGTTTCTAATCCTTTGTACACATTATTTTGAATGGTAGTAGTGATAACAAACTTCTCACTTTCACGTCTCCCCTTCCATATTGATTTATGAAATGGCATTCGCATGGGTTCATCACAATGATAATAGTTTGCCTGAGGTGCCATTGTGCTCACTACACGACGATCCCAGTCAGTTCGCCCAATAAAATTTTCAGCCCCACGGAAAATTTGTTTTTCTCGCTTTACCAGTTGTTTAAAATGCAAGTAGCGATGAAACAATGAATCGCCTTTTAAAACGTCTTTAAACTTCTCATTCAAAAGAGTCTTGTAGATAGGGATTCCAATTTTATACATGCGATGGTAGACAGTAAGATTCCCTTGGAACCATATTAGTGTTGGAACTTCTAATTGCGGAATAAGCAATGCATAGTCTGATTCTGTCCCAAAAAACAATATTACATCTGGCCGAAATTCGTCTACAATAGCCAAATAACTATCAAGTGGTTTTCTAGAGGGTCGACCGCCGGTTATACGGTTTATCCATCGATTAAATTTACTATATGGGTGTCTTGGTACAACAAAATACCTTGTTGTCATTGAATCTGAGCGGAACCCATGACCAGTTCCTTGAACACAATTCCAAGCTCAATTTCTGAATGCATTGAGATAAGCTGTTCAAGCGACTCGATCCAACTACCGCCCACAGTCAACTTTCCAGATTTAGCTGCTGGAGGCTGGGAATTAGTAAACCAGAGTACGCGCATTTATTCTTTTATTAGTTCAAAGATGGCAATTATTATATTCTCTATTAAAATCAGGCTCATTGGTTCCAAATCCCTCTGGCAGCCCCAGAAGTTATTTTCTTGAATTGTATCGGAGCGATTAAGGGACCATATGCAATGCAAATGATACTTGCAATGATCACGCCGCTAGATCCTAATTCTAGGCCACTGGCAAAAAAATAGGATAAGGGAATGTTTATTATTGCTCCGATCGATCCCAAAATCATTTGAAGTTTTATTTTCCCAACACCATTAATGAATACAACAAATATATTCCCCCACGCAAGGATATTAACATACAGGCAAATGAGTATAGAAAGCACAAAGGGAACCTCTATTTCAGGTACCCAAATGTGATAAAATGTCGGGGAGATGGTTAACATGACTGCGCTTAAGGCCACAAGCGCCGCCCAAATTTTAATAAGTTTTTTGTTAGTTGAATATATCCAATCCATGTCTTTATTTACATAGGCCTCAGTATATGCAGACCAGAAAGGGACAGAAACAATGGCAAAAGCGGCAGTAATTAAACCAAAATACTTGTGTGCCACGGCATATGCGGGCACTTCAGCCGGCCCTAGAACCTGGGCAATAATAATATTATCGGTCGAAAAAATTACAATGGCGGAGATCTGTATGATAAAAAACCGCACACCTAAGTTCATCAATTCCTTAAATTGAGGAATACTGATATGTCTAAATGATGGTGAGATTGAACGATATCTTCCCCTGAACATATAGATGCTTGAAATTGTCAGAATAACCAATGGACAGAGTCCAAGTGCTAAGGCCAAATACAACAATGAACCTTGAGTTGTTTGTGTCAAAACGAACACAATTACAAGAGCGGTTAAATTACTCAGCAAATTATAGAATCCGGAATTCGCAGGTCGTTGGTCTGCTAGATAGATCGAATAGATCAATTTTAAAACAAAATTGATACAGAAGAAAGAGAAAGTTGCCAAGGCAATTAAACGGAGTTGATCCGCATCAACAGTGTCTGTGTTCAAAATTGCTTGCCAATCAAGTAAGGGCTGTACCAGGAAAAAAAGCAGTAAAACAACAAGAAATATCACCCCGAGGATGGCATAGGTTGAACTTACGAATATCCTTGCCTTTTCCATATCTTTATTGGCAAAGGCAACAGCGAGCTTGTTTCTCAGACCATGGCCCAAACCTATATCAAAAAAGCTGAACCATGCAACTATAGAATAGAGCGTTAACCAAATCCCATATTGTTCTTTCTGAACATATTCTATGGTTAATGGAACCATCAGAAATCCAATCAAAAGACTCATTCCTTTAATAAGAAAAGAAGCCAGGATGTGTTTTTTAGCCTGCACAGACCTTTTATGACCCTTATATATCATATCCAGGATCTTGTTTTTAATATGTGAGATGGTTTTTAGCAATATTGTTGATTTCAGATTGGGCAGGGTAGGGGCTAGTATTCTAAGGCTGATTGAGCTCCTTTTTTTCTATTAGTTACAAGGTGCGGAATTTCCTGGGTTTCAGAATACAAATGATTGGAAAAAATAAAAGCTAGTATCAAGCCAGGGTAGAACAGATCCAGTTCAACAAGGGTAAGGTTTGCAATGAAAAAGGCTAAAATGGCATAAAAGCCTCCCCAGTAATTTGAAAATTTGGCCCTTCTCCACAAGCGTTTTAATAGGGAATAGGTAAATCCCAAATACAACAATCCACCCACTAAACCATGATAGTAAAATAGCTTTAAATAACCTACATGAATTTGCGAACTGCGGCCTTCGATCAATCTTAGCATTTTGGAGGTATCAATTCCTCCTGTACCTAAAATTGGATTGTCTGGAAAGACCTCTAAAAATACTTCAACGGCTAATAGTCGTGTAGAAGCACTGTTGGAAAGCAATCTATCCTGCGTAAAGCGCTGGAGATCTATCCCCGAAATATAAGCGATGACCGCAATAAATAAAATAAGTGTTATGCCATAGACTAAATATTTAATTGAATTAGAGATTTTATTTTTCTGTGTCCAAAAATATTGACTTCCAACAACGACAAAGTTTAACATGATCCATCTGGCACTTGACAGGAAACTTACCATTGCTGCAGCCATAACATATAAAGCTAGTTTTGCTTTGTTCTTAGTTTTATATGCCAACAACAAGCTAAAAATGGCTATAGTGTCTATGCCAACTGAGATCTCATTTATGTATGAAAATATTGAGGTTCGATATCCCTTAAAAAGCCTCGAAACACTGTTCGTAGACTCATCGGGATTAGAGCTGTAGTATTCACCTATTCGTTCATAGGATAATCCCTGTATCAGGTACTTACTTTTTGTAAAGAACAGAGGGTCGAAAATTTGAATAACCGACACTGTAGCTGCTAAAACTAAAATAACGCCCAGGGCTTTAGCAGATAATGCGATCCACTTTGACGGAAAACTAATGTTTTCAATTATTAGAAGTGCCAAGAACGTATAGATATGGAGATTGGTATAGAAATATTTTTGAACCCCCATTTCATCCTCCAAATCGGTAAGTAGCATTCCTGATATTATCGTATAGGCGGTAAAGAGGCCGTAGAATATCAAATAGTTAGGTATTATAAGATTTGTCCCAGCCCGATAGATTTGCAATATAGTATGCAACATAAAAAGAAAACAGATCACGCCAAAGACATAATGAGGTACCATTTCGGCACCAGCAGATACTAAATAGGAAAATATCGGGTATAGTATCAGTAGAAGAAAAAAGATAAGTTTCGGTAGATTCTTCATATTGCAAGCTAAGACGTTTTGTCCTGCAGAAAGCGCAATTCTGCGACTACACCGTCAGTGAATCATTCACCAATTTCGCTTCTTCATTTATGCCATATTTGGGTCCATAGCCGTATTTATAGTCGCGCTTCAAAGCATCGTTATATATGATACAGCTCTTTTTCTTCTTGCCTTTAGGATTGAGGTTTTCCAGATCTTTCAAGAACCCAATTTTGGCAATCTGACGTCTAACGACAAAGAGATTTATATCTATATAGTCCCAGAATAACAGGAAGTCGGAAACTAAGCCTACAGCCGGGGTATCCAAAAGGACATAATCATATTTCTCCTTCAATTCGGATAACAATGATCTCATTTTATTACTTGATAATAATTGATGAACATTGCCTTCAGCTACTGCAGTAGGGATGAAGTGTAATTTATCCAGTTCTTTATGTGGATGGATTATGTCATCATATTTTTTGACCTCACCAGTTAAGTAGTCGGATAATCCTTTGCCTGCCACTTTGTTTATCCCTTTTACCAGGCTGGGTTTACGCAGGTCTGTATCAATTATCAATGTTTTCTTACCTGCTTCTGCAAGTGTTATACCCAGATTGATCGAACAATATGTTTTACCTTCTTCCGGCATTATTGAGGTCAGTGCGATCACACATTTTTTCTTTGTGGTAAAGAACCTAAGTTTGGCTGTGAGATCACGGAAGGACTCTTTTACCTGCCAGAGTGAGGTAACGGCTCTTGGTCCCGAGGAGTCAGGATCATGATGAATGATGCTGGCTACAAGCGGCATCTCTGTATTTGTTGTTATCTGGAGCTCATTTTCTATAATGTCATTCGGCGAGAACCAAATCAGCCATGCTGTTGGTATCATTAAACCCAGGATCAATGCCAAAGACATAATGAGCGACTTTTGTGGTGCTATTGGTTTATCTCCTACCATGCGCGCCTCATCCAAAATTCGGGTATCAGAAGTGTTCTCTGCACGGGCGATCCCGGTTTTGGCTAATTCCTGGCTTAGATAATTAAAGAGATTCTCGTATAAGGTGTTTTGTCTTTGTAAAGACAACAATTGCTTTTCGCGTGTTGGTAATGTATTGATGAGATCATCATAATTGGACAGCTGTGCTCGTACGCCATTGAGCCGGGTATTGGCGGAAGCAACAGCATTCTCCAGGTTAGTCAACAACTTTTGTGTGGATTGACTGATCTGTGCATTAAGGATATTCATCTCCTCGTTATTGCCGGTAACAAAGAATCGCTTACGCGACCGTTCTGCGTATAAAGTCTGCAATTCCGTAATATTCTGATTGATCATCGGATCTTCAATAGTGCTTGAGTGCGGCAAAACGAAATCGCTACCATCCCTGTTGTTATCAACATACTGGATCATGTCATTGTAATATTGTATGTCAAGGCGGAGTTTAGCAATACTCATTTGCAAACGCTGCGTTCTATTCATCGCACTGGTCGCAGTAGCACTAAGATCGATCACATTACCGCCTTTTTTGAATCCTTCCAGACTTAGTTCGGAATTTAAGAGTGAGTCAGTAATGATCGCCAGTTGGTTCCTGATAAACGATTCTTTAGTAGTAGCGATATCATTCCGCGCGTTCAACTTATTATTGATATAATTCTCAGTTAGCTTATTTAGAAACGCCACCTCTTTTGCAACTATAGTTCCTTCGGAAACAATTCTAAAGATACTTGCCTGGATATCAATGTTGTCAACTTCCAGATCCCCCATCAGGCCTTTTGTTATGTCTTCAGAGGAATGTATCACAAAACTTAGCTCCTCTCCCTTAAAATCATCTGTATTTGTAGAATAATTAGGAGTATCCAGGATGAAGTTGAAATATTCATTGATTACCTCTTCCCCAAATGCATATTCTTGAGAGAATTGGATGCTTCTTTGCACCTCATGGGTTGTTCCGTTCCTAGGATTAGATACCTCAAAATTGGATGCGTCCAGGGTCAATTTGTATTTTCTGTTCGATAAGATCTCCACCTTAAAAGGTACATTGAATAGTTGAGGCATATCACGCTGTAGTGCTACTTTAAAAGGAAAATATCCATATTGTTCCCGCTTTTTAGGCCAACTTCCAGCATAGTACGTAACGTCTAACCCAAGATCCTCAACGGTTTGGTTGATCAAACTGAATGATTTTATAATACCAATCTCATTGTAGAGGTTCTTTTCCATTTCGATCAGGCCTACACCTCCTTCCACGTATTGACTTTCCCCCAGCATCCTGTTACTGCCTGAAGGATCGATCAAGATGGATGTAGAAACTTCATATTCAGGTGTAGTCATGGCTATATATAGTACGGCAAGAAGTAAAGCCATTCCTATACTTATCAGAAACAGCTTTTTGTTGATGAATACTTTATGAAGAAAAAGTTTCAAATTAACCTCTTGTTGTGCACTAATGATCGTGTCTTTATTTGATCTCATTTCTTTGGAATCAAAGGTTGTTTGTTAATTGTCCCTCGAGTGTCTCCTCCTTTAATCTATGATGCTCAAAGAAACATTGCAAAGTAGGAATTCTACATGGCATTACAGGTGCGTGATCTTTATAATGTAGGTACATACTTTTTGGTTTCAACTAAATAGCGTGAAGCCATCAATTAGTGCTGGTAACTTCGAAAACTAATAGCGTGGTAGCAATGGCAGACAGCATGATAGAGAATACGCTTAAATTGTTTCGCACAATATTTTGTTTAGACGTCTCAACATAGATCACATCATTGGGGTGTAGTAGGTAGTAAGGAGAGCGTATGAGCGACGGATCTGTCAGATCCAAATTTACTACAGTCGTTTTGTCACCCTCTTGACGGATCAATTTTACATTTTTTCTTTTGGCCGAAATATTCAGGTCGCCAGCAGCACTCAATGCTTCAAAGATGGTCGATTGGGTATTATATACATATCGTGTACCTGGGTCTTTAACGTCGCCAAGAACCGATATCTTAAAGCTGGTGAGTCTTACAGATACAGTTGCATTACGTAATAATGCGTCTATTTCACCTTGGACTAAAGACCTTATTTCTTCGACGGTCATGCCGCTTACTTTTAGTTTACCTATCATGGCCATGTTAATCATCCCCTCCTTGTCTATGGAATACCCGGTAAGATATAAGTTGGCTGGGTTTGCATCCTGCCGCCAGTTATCCACGTTATTAAGATTAAAAAAATCAACTTGCTCGGGATCCATACTCTGTACTTTAATATCCAAAACATCATTAGGTTGCACAATATAAGGGGTTGTCTGCATCTGCGTATCGTACCTGTATTGGTCTGATTGCAGATAATCTAAGCTTTGTGAGCTGTAACAAGAGGATAACAGGACTGCCAGGCATATTATGATAAATTTGAACCAACTTTTGGATAATGTCCTGGGGGTAAGGTTGTTCAATATAGATGACTGATGTTTGAGATCAAGAAGCAAAAGATTTTTCATATGTGATTCATTTTATTCTATTGATAAGTTTAGACTTTCCGAGCTTGGGTTCATTTGAAAAACAAGTTAAAAAGCCTTTTTATGATGCCTGCCGAAAAGTGTCAGAAATATGATCTTTAAATCAAGCCACAAACTCCAGTTTTCAATATACCATAAATCGTGATTTACACGTTCATTTTTCTGTTCCTCAGTTACAGTTGGACCTCTCCATCCATTTACCTGAGCCCAGCCCGTGATTCCTGGTTTTACATAGCTTCTAACCATATAATTGCTGACACTCTTTTTAAAGTCGTTCTGTAAATTAATTCTATGTGGCCTGGGTCCGATCACACTCATATCACCTCTAATAACATTGAAAAATTGCGGTAATTCATCCAGGTCTGTCTTCCTTAAGAATTTTCCAACACGAGTGATTCTTGGATCGTCCACTACCGTAGACCTTGCCCCGTTCACCGGGTTGTCACACACGTGCATCGTCCTGAACTTATAACATTTGAAAGTTTTTCCTGCTTCTCCTTTTCTAAAGGGAGAATAGAAAAGAGGTCCTCGCGAATCAAGAGCTATGATCAGACTAATGAACAGATATACAGGAGCGAGTAAGATCATGATCAACCCCGCGAAACAAAAATCGAACATGCGTTTTATGACCGTCTTACTGAAATTATCCAACGGGGATTGTCGCAACCTGAATATGGCAAGGTCGCCAATTGTTTCTGCCTTATAATTTCTTGCAATGAGTAGTGGATTTTCAGGAATTAATTTGACGCGAACTCCGAAAGAATCTGCAATTTTGATTGCAGATTTGATCTTTTCCTCATCCAGGTGCGACATATCTATAAAAACTTCGTCGATCGTATATGCTCTAAGTACCTTAGGCAGGTCTTGTAAATTCCCGAAGATCTTTAGATTTAAAACGTTTTTAATCATTATTTCCTTGTCATCCAAATAACCCACTAAATTGTACCCGTATTGATTCATTGCTTTTTCGAATTCGGGCAGTCTGTTTGATTTGTAGCCCGAACTAATTAGGAGTGTATTGGAAAATAGATATGCCCCTCTTTTCTTCAGGAATTGTAATATGTACTTACGGCATATCAAATTCAGATAAGAAAAAACAACAATTGGTAAGAGGTAGGTTAAAGGGCTAAAGAAAGTGAATTTAAACACTATGGCGAAAGAAGTCACAACTCCAATGAAGACTAACATGGAAACTAGCAAGTTCCTGAGAAAACCATATTCTGTGCTAATATAGAATTGGTTATCCCTGACAAAGAGGACGATAAAAAGCCAACTGATATTGTATATGATCCCAAGCCAAAGAATATTATTCATTAATTCTGGATCATTGAACGAAAAATAAAAAAAACAAAAATAGAGGAAAAGGATCAATAAGTTGGTGAATATGAATCTATTTTTAGAATTCATTTATATGGGTGATTAGTTACCTAAGATCAGGTACAAGTACCTAACCCTTTTACCTCATTGTTTTGAATTGCCAGTTTTATTGGTTTTTCCTAGTCATTTGTCGATGAGCTCTTATCAGGAAGGAGGTGCCAAATTAGCCTCAATACCACGATTCCTTAAAAAAACTAGATTAAAGGCTAAAAAACCGTATGTAAAACATGCAAATAAAAACTTTAACCATAAAACAGACCATGTTCATAAATATCAGGGACATGATCGACTTGTGAATATCGATCTGTTTAATCAAACAATAATTAGGGAGTTGGCTGCTTTCTCTGATCTTTGATCAGAAATAAACCTACAATCACTAGTATTTTGATTCGTAGGGTACGCTAATAAAATTTCTATGAAATCAGTTAATTATTTATAGTTACTGAAATGGTTAATTGGCGTGCAATATAAGTAATAATCCCCTTTTTTTATAATAGGTTCTAGGAAAAATTACTGCGGGTTGATGATTAAGTGGAAAAAGTGCATAACCATTACAAAATTCTTATTTTCCGATACAAAAATTGGCAAAGATATTACCCAAAAGATCTTCGGTAGTTATCTCCCCTGTGATCTCACCCATATGATATAGCGCCAGTCGGATATCTACCGCCAAAAGATCTCCTGAAACCTCTTCAGATAGTCCTTTTTCCACAGCATTTATGGCGGTTAGTGCATGTTGCAGGGCTTCATAGTGTCGGGAATTTGTTAGTAGGGTTCGGTCTGAGCCTAATTCTCCATCTACCGCCATTTTGTACAGGGTATCCTTAAGTTCCTGAATGCCTTTGCCAGTCTTGGCTGATATCCCAAGGGTACTGGCATAGGTAGAGGGGGGGATGCCAGTTCCATTTGGTGCCAGATCCGACTTGGTGAGAACATGAACGATCTTTTTATCCGGGTATTTGGACGACAACTCTTTAAGCTCATTTAAGGAGTCATTAATCGTACTCTGATACTCAGATAAGTATAGAACTAAATCGGCTTTATCTATTTTTTCAAACGTTTTTTTAATCCCAATCCCTTCAACATGATCTTCCGTTTCCCGTATCCCGGCTGTATCAATAAATCGGAACCCAACACCCTTTATACTAATTTCATCCTCTATGGCATCCCTGGTCGTTCCGGGAATTTCAGACACAATGGCTCGTTCTTCATTAAGCAAGGCGTTGAGCAAGGTAGATTTCCCTACATTAGGTTCCCCAATGATCGCAACAGGTATCCCGTGCTTCACCGCATTGCCGAGGGCAAATGAATCTACCAGATTTCTAAGCAGATGCTGAATTTTTGAAACCAATTCTTTTAGTCGTTCTGTATCTGCAAAATCTACATCTTCCCCTGAGAAATCTAACTCCAGTTCAATTAAGGAAGCAAAATCTGTTAATTCATCCCTGAGTTTTTTGATCTCATTACTAATGCCTCCCCTCATTTGCTGCATAGCAAGTGTATGAGAAGCTTCATTCTCAGATGATATTAGATCTGCGACTGCCTCGGCCTGACTCAGATCCATTTTTCCATTTAGGAAGGCGCGCAAAGTGAATTCACCTGCATGGGCCAAGCGGCAACCATTACGGATGAAAAGTGCGATAATTTCCTGCTGAATATAACGGGAACCGTGACATGAAATCTCGATGACATCTTCCCCTGTATATGAATTTGGACCCTTAAACAGGGATAGTAATATTTTATCTATAATATGCTGTCCATCAATTAGATAGCCTAAATGTATTGTATGAGAGTTTTGATCAGATAGTTTCTTTTTTTGAAAAGGCTGAAATAGTCCCTCTGCAATAGCAATTGCTTCATTACCTGATACACGGATTACGGCAATTGCACCAATACCAGGTGCTGTAGATAGTGCAGCGATCGTATCATTTGAAACCATTAGGTGCATTTTGGTAAAAATAAGTAAATCGGTCTACTTGTCTCATGATTATTTCAATCGGTCATTGTAGTATTTTACTATCTTTCTACTATCAATAAGTAGCAACTATGAAAATATTCCTAGTATCACTAACAGCTTGTATCCTAATTTTTGGAATAAATGATTCTAGAGGCCAGGAATCTCGTCCATCACCGGCACCGGTTTCCATAGAAAAGGAAGCAAAAGAGATCAAGAAACAAATTGACAAGTCGGAACGCAAGGAACGAAAATCAGAGAAAAAGAATAAAGCCAAAGAGAAAAAGCAAAAAGAAAAGGATAATCTCCAAGAGGACATAAAGAATAAAGAACGATCCATTGCTAAAGACGAACAAAAACTCAAGAATCTTGAAGAAAAATTAAATAAAAATCGATCCAGAAATTCGTTTTCCGAAGTGGAAGAGGAAAAAATGAAGGCCAAGATCGCAAAGCTAAAATCAAAATTAGCAAAGAGTAGAGAGAAACTTCGCAAACTCGAGAAAAAGACCTAGAAGGGATTTGGATATCACGAAAAGTACCAAGTGTAACAAAACAAAAATATTTGCTACATATTAGTACAGCTAACCCTTAAAATTGTAAAAATGGAAGTCATCAATCAAACAACAACAATGCGTACAGACCGTCATTTATTGACAGCAATGCATTTAACGCAATTATCGTCATATTTCATCGGTTTTGGTGGACTGATCATCCCTCTGATCATTTGGCTGTCTACCAAGAACACGGTTCAGGATATGGACGAGCACGGAAGAAACGCCGTCAACCTCCAACTTAGTCTGATACTGTACATCATTCTTTCTATTCCGGCTATCCTATTGTTAGGACTCGGGATCTTAACGTTGATCGGCGCAGCTATACTAGGCTTTGTCTTACCCATCGTAAATGCGGTACGAGCCAGTAATGGAGAATCTCCCAGTTACTTTCTGACAATACCTTTTATCTAAAAAAGAAATCCAACCATTACGGTTGGATTTCTTTTTTTATACTATTCTATTCTATTCCTTTTTAGGTATTTAGCATTACGGGCATGACCAGCATGGTTATATGCTCGCCTTCATCGAGCCCATCCATAGGGGTGAGGATCCCCGCCCTGTTTGGCATGCTCATTTCCAGCGAAATATCACCGGACTGCAGGCTGTTGAGCATCTCGACCAGAAATCGGGAGTTGAATCCAATTTGCATATCGTCACCCTGGTATGCACAGGTCAGGCGCTCTTCCGCCTTATTACTATAATCAATGTCTTCAGCTGAAATATTCAATTCAGCGCCTGCGATACGCAAGCGTATCTGGTGTGTAGTTTTATTCGAGAATATAGAAACCCGTTTTACAGAGCTCAGGAATTGATCTCTTGAAATAGTCAGTTGATTAGGATTCTCTTTTGGAATCACGGCTTCATAATTCGGATATTTTCCGTCTATAAGCCGACAAATCAATACAGTTTCGTCAAAACTGAATTTCGCATTGCTATCATTGTATTCTACCAAAACGTCTTCTTCACTGCCCAGGAGGATTCCTTTTAAAAGGTTCAACGGCTTTTTAGGCATTATGAATTCTGCTACCTGTGAAGCCGATACATCGGTGCGTTGATATTTAACCAATTTATGAGCATCTGTAGCGACAAATGTCAGATTCTCCGGAGAGAATTGGAAAAATACCCCGCTCATTACAGGTCTGAGGTCGTCATTTCCTGCGGCAAATATGGTTTTGGCAATTGCCGTCGCCAGGATATCACCTTGCAAGGTAGTAGCGCTTGGCTCTGCTAATTCTATAGCCTTGGGGAATTCGGCTCCGTCTGCATATGCCAATGCATATTTCCCGTGATTAGAACTGATCTCTACCGTATTGTTATCTGCTACCAGGAAAGTCAGAGGCTGCTCCGGAAATGTTTTTAAGGTTTCAAGGAGCAATTTTGCCGGAACGGCAATGGTACCACTATCTCCTGAATCCACTTCTAGTTTCGAGCTCATGGTTGTCTCCAGATCAGAGGCTGATACCTGAAGATTTTTTTTGTCCAGTTCGAAAAGAAAATTATCCAGGATGGGCAGGGTATTACTCGCATTAATAACACCTCCAAGGACCTGTAGTTTCTTTAATAAATATGTACTTGATACTATAAATTTCACCTGTCTGATTTTAGTCTGTCACCAAATGTATTCATTTCTTCCAAATGCCCTGAAAATGGCGAACAAGCAAATATATTTTAAATGTAGTACTCCTTAAAACAAACTTATCAACACTTATCGACCATATTTGCGTTTTCGCCATGCCTTATATGTAAAACCAAAACCCAGTAATACCATCAAGGGTACGCCAATGTTGATCATTTGCCAGGTTGATCGTGTATCTGCAACCTTTTGAAGATCGAGGGTAGGAATGTTAACAGCCCTGCTTCTCAAAGCCACCAAACCTCTTTCGTCCAGCATATAATTGATCGCATTCAATAAGAATGTTTTATTGCCATAGAAGTTATTTGTCCATTTATCGTATCCCAATTCAATAGGCCGACCTTCATTCAATTGGTTTTTGATGACATCACCATCTGCTATGACCAGAATCGAATTCTCAGGCCCGGTATCTTTTACATCACTCAATTGTACGGGGGCAATTCTATTTGTATATGCCGAATGAACAGGTCCTTCCAGGAGCACTGCCAGTGGCATTCCACCTCCGGAATAATTTTTCGGGTCCGGCGCAGAATTCAACAGCTCCAAACTGATCAACTTTGGGATGCCTTCTGATTTTGAAAGCGGTGAGCTCCTGAGTAATACAGTCTTTTGCATGCTGCTCTCGACGGTATCTAAACTACTGCTGAAGAGGAATCGGAGTGCCTCAATATTTTCTGTTATGGGGTGATCATTCCACGGAAAAACCATGGGATGATATACCCAGGGAAGGGGATTGTACTGTGAACCGGAACCTTCGCCAGAGGCCAGAACGATCTGTGTACAATACATGTCATTTACCAGGTTCGGATTGAGTCGGACGCCATATCTAAAAAGCAAGTCATTAATATTCAGCTCATTAGGAAGCGCGATCGAACTGCCGGTTTCGTTTAGCAGACTGTCTAACTCAATTCGGGCTCCATCCATCAACCATATAGACTTACCTCCTTGAACTATGAATTGATCCAGCACATATTTCTCTTCTTCTGTAAAGGCAAGGCTCGGCTTAGCCAGGATTGCCATGTCAAAATTATTCAGGCTTTCCAGGGTGCCTTGTGCATTAGTGGCAACAGAGTCAAGTGTGACCACCCCTAAGTTGTAATAGTTGCGTAATTCGCCAAGTAAATCGGCTATGTAAATGTCATCTAGTTGTCCATTCCCTTTTAGGATCGCTATTCGCTTCTTTTCTTCAATAGTTAGTTTAGTCAATGCATCGGCAAAGGCATATTCCAATTCCTGGACAGAGGCATTGATCCTATCTTCTGTGGTGGATCCCAGTTTATTGATCAATAAGGGAACCCTAACAGTTTGATTCTTGTAATTGGCCATTGCCCAGGGAAACACAAGCTCCTGGGTTGTTTTACCTTCTTCCTCTACTGAAACATTGGCAGGTGTTAAGCCACGGGATTGAAGCTCTGCTATTAAGGCGGAACGATTTTCAGCATCCTCGAGCGGAGAGACAAAGTTTATTTTGATGAGGGAATTTTCGGTGTGAAGCTGATTTAGAAATTGCGAAACCTCCGTTTGCAAACGCGAGAATTCCGGGGGTAAATCGCCGCCCAACAGTACATCGATGATCAAGGGAGAATCAATCTGATCAGTCAATGACCTTGTAGTTTCCGAAAGTGTATAGCGGCTATCTGCTGTGAGGTCTACCCTCGGATTGACAATGCTCGTGAGTCCATTTAGGCCTATTATGATTAGCAGTCCCAGTAACAGGGAAATTAGTACGGATCTATACTTCACGGCCGGTCGGATTTGATGGTAATATTTGTTACGTACAAAAACAAACCTATGAAACTGAAAAAGTAGAGTATATCACCGAGACTGATGACGCCTAATGCCATAGTCTCCAGATGGGATTTCATCCCCAGGGAACTGATTATCGAATAAACACTCCCACTGAATAGAGAGGCAATACCATCCATCCCGGAATAAACCAACCAACAGCATATCAGGGTCAATAGAAAAGCAACTACCTGATTTGGAGATATAGCTGAAAGAAACAGCCCTATAGCGATATACACTAATCCTAAAAGAAATAATCCAAGATAAGCGCTTAACAGCACGCCAAGGTCCAGCGAATTGTTGTCTACCACTAGAGAAGCAAGCGTCCATATATAACTCAAGGTAGGAATCAGGGCGAGCAGTAATAGACATGCACATCCCAGGAATTTACCTGCAACAACCTCCCAGGTCGAGACTGGTTTGATCATGAGTATTTCAAAAGTGCCTGTACGTTTTTCTTCGGCAAAACTCCGCATGGTAATAGCCGGTATGAGAAAAAGAAAAATTAGAGGGGCTAGCAGATAAAATCCTCCTAAGTCCGCGAATCCATTCTCCAAAATATTATAAGGACCTTTAAGCACCCATAGGAATAATCCGCTTATCAATAAGAACAGGCCAATGATCAAGTAGCCCGTCAAATGGGAAAAAAAATGTCGGATCTCATGTTTGAATACTGTCTGCATGGTATGACGATCAAATAAAATTAATGCTTATAGTATCCCTGTATTCCAGGCCCAATAGCGTGGCGGCAGACCCCACTGTCTGGGAATCGCTTTTATAAATGGCCAATTCAATAAATCCGGCACTATTGAAAAGAGCCAGAAGATCGCCCGGCCCTTTACGCTGATTTTTATCAAGGTCAAAATTGATAATTTCGCTATAGGTATGGTAGATCTCTGTTAATATCTTATTTCGGGCACTCAGTTCAAAATCTCTTCCATTCCGATAGGCCTCAAACAAGTGTTTTTCAATATTGGTAATCACATTGCCAAAATTATCGATATAGATAACACTGCCCACAATGGTTTTGCCTTCATTGAGGATTCGAGGTTTGAATTCCACCAACTCTTTAAGAACTGCAGCAGGTTTGCCAATAACATCTAAGGAACCGCCTCTCGCCAGATGGCAGGCTACCTGTACAAAAACATCAAGGACAGGGAAAGAACCATGAACGGGATTTGGTATGTCGATCTCGACAACTTTCTCGGGTTTGATCTCTGAAATGATCAAACTGATCACACCATTATTGGCACTGATAAAATAGTGTCCATCCACTAACATGGCTACATGCCTGTTTTCTGGTGATGGTTCAGAGTCTACACCTACTATATGAATGGTTCCTTCGGGAAACGCTTTGTATGAATTCTTTAAAATATAGGCGCACTCCGGAATATTAAACGGCCGGATTCCATGGGAAATATCTACGATTGTAGCTTCCGGAAGTTCCCGGTATATAGTGCCTTTTATGGCGCCTACAAAGTGGTCTTTATGCCCAAAATCTGTAGTTAAGGTGATGATTGCCATGCAGCATCGATGAGAGTTTTAAGGCCTCGAACCAATTTTTTAGTTAAATTTGTGAACAAAATTACGCAAAATTAAGCGAAGGAAAACAGGATTATTTCATCCCTCACTTTTAACCATTTTTCTATTTGAACGAGCTTAAGTTAGAACTCACCGATATTAGTCCAAGAGAGTTTTTTGGACAGAACAACGAACATATTGATCTCATTAAAAAGTACTTTCCCAAGTTAAAGATCGTAGCCAGGGGAAGTAAGATCAAAGTATTTGGCGAAGACGACCAGCTGGAGGAATTTGAGAAACGATTCCAAATGCTTAGCGATCATTTTGCCAAGTACAATTCGATCAATAAGAATAGCATAGAACGTATCCTGACCAGCAATGGCAAAGAAGATTACACTTCTTCTGAATCCAGTGACGACGTCCTGGTACACGGTGTTAATGGTCGGCACATAAAAGCGTTGACGGTAAACCAACGTAAATTAGTTGATGCTATTGGCAGTAATGATATGGTATTTGCGATCGGACCTGCAGGAACCGGAAAAACATATACCGGAGTTGCTTTGGCAGTTCGTGCGCTGAAGAATAAAGAGGTAAAGCGAATTATCCTTACCCGGCCGGCTGTAGAGGCAGGTGAGAATTTAGGATTTTTGCCTGGAGACCTTAGGGAGAAACTTGATCCCTATATGCAGCCATTATACGATGCACTTAGAGATATGATCCCATCAGAAAAGCTGGCCCAGCTTTTAGAAGCCGGTACGATACAGATAGCGCCTATGGCATTTATGCGAGGGCGTACGCTTGATAATGCATTTGTGATCCTGGATGAAGCACAGAATACAACGCATGCTCAAATGAAAATGTTCCTTACCCGAATGGGTAAGAATGCCAAATTTATTATTACAGGTGACCCGGGACAGATCGACTTGCCAAGACGTGTTTTATCAGGGCTCAAGGAAGCCCTGCTGATCCTCAAAAATGTAAAAGGTATTGCCTTTGTGAACCTGGACGACAAAGATGTAATTCGCCATCAATTGGTAAAGCAGGTGATTGATGCGTATAGAAAGATCGAACATCAAAATTAAGTTGCCATGATCGATACGTTGATGGAAACTCATTTTCAGTTCCCCGGCCAGGTGGGCGTCTACAAGGGGAAAGTTCGTGAAGTTTACACATTGCAAAACGATATTCTGGTTATGGTTGCCACGGACCGATTATCCGCTTTTGATGTGGTAATGCCAAGAGGTATTCCTTTCAAAGGCCAGATCCTGAACCAGATCGCGTCAAAGATGATGAAGGCCACTGAAGACTTAGTGCCAAATTGGCTAATGGCAAATCCGGATCCCAATGTTGCTGTGGGTATGGCGTGCACACCGTTTAAGGTAGAGATGGTCATTCGTGGGTATATGGCCGGACATGCCAGCAGAGAATACGCTTCAGGCAAACGAGAATTGTGTGGAGTTTCCCTACCAGAAGGATTAAAGACCAACGACCCTTTTCCGGAACCTATCATAACACCGGCCACGAAGGCTGAGAAAGGGGATGAGGATTATGCCCAACTCGAAGACTACACCCATAAATTGTTCAGGAAGGGAACCGAATTAGCCGCCGAACGCGGATTAATATTAGTAGATACTAAGTACGAATTTGGGAAAGACAGAGACGGTAAGATCAGATTGATCGATGAGATCCATACTCCGGATTCTTCACGGTATTTTTATTCCGATGGATACGAGGAACGACAGGAAAGGGGAGAGGCCCAAAAGCAATTATCCAAGGAATTTGTTCGCCAATGGTTAATATCTAATGGCTTCCAGGGATTAGACGGCCAGGTATTGCCTCAAATGAACGACGAATATATCTTATCAGTTTCAGACAGATATATTGAATTGTATGAGCATATTACCGGGGAGACATTTATAAAAGCAGAAACCGCACAAATTGAGTCGAGAATAGATCAAAATGTGCGGCAGTATTTAAATTCTGTTTCGCTATCCAAATAAGCTCAATTAACTGCGAGCTTTCCTGAATACGATTTTTCTGAATTATCTGCTCGTATAATATACAGGCCTTCATTGATATTGGGTACCATATATTCAAAATTACCATGGATATCAGCGACCTGTTTCTTGATCATTTCTCCTGACATAGAGAACAGAGTTACTTCATAAGTACCTTGCAATATACCATTGAGGTCTACGGTTTGGTTAGCGGTTGCGGGATTTGGATAGATGCCCATTGGAATGTCATCGTCAAGGATGGTCCCAAGTGCTGTAGAAACTACTTCATTTAGATCTTCTTCCGGATGATCTATCAAATTTAATATCAGGGTCTCATCCCCTTCATTGTAATTGTCTTTCTTTGTCTGTATTGTGAACATTGCCGAAGTCTCACCGGCAGGAATCAGTAAGATATCCTCGGGATATACAAAGTCAGCGTTATGAGCAGTTCCTCTAACGACTTCTATTCTAAGCTCTAAGGATTTCTCCAGGGGCTCAGACAATGTAAAATTAAACTCCAGTTTTCCACCTTCATAGACAGATGCATTATTGATTAATAAATTAGGCTTGCTTTGTTGCGTTTCTTCTTCAGCTTCCTCTCCTGCACATTGCGTTGGAGACAGATTCAGGTCAGTTCCGTCGACACCGGATTTACTTAGGGTAATACGATCAATAAAATGTCCTTTTGATCTTGCTGCTAATTCCATTGTATAAACACCGGGGCTGTCAAATGTAACATAGATGAAGTGGCCATCATTGTCGCTTGTATAAGTAGACCAGGTCCAGTCTGTGTTTCCACCACTACTATATACCTTAAACCAGCCGTCGGCACCTGCGCCATTCGGAAGAGGTGTTTGACCACTCCCACGTGGAAAAACCTTGCTTCCATTTGACTTTTCGCCGTAAAAACCGTCTGCATCCGGGAATCGCAACCAGGTATCATTACTTTCTGTCGTATTTGATCCGAGACCAACTTTGGAATGCCATTGGAAGAGATAGGTACCTGGATTTTGGATTTGTATACTCGCATTGATCGTTCCGGTTGTGGGCGACTGAAATTGATCTTCTCCCAGCCATTCGAGATAGCCTGTACCCGTATAGCCATCGATATCATTTTCAAGAGACCAATCCCCATCATAATTCAGCGATTCTGCTTCAATGACAATGCGATTGTTTACTTCCATGTAGTCTGCACTACAATTATCTAAATTCTCATTTTCTGCATTATCGTTCTGATCACCGGGAGACTCATTATTTTCTTCTTCGTTATTTTCTTCCTGAGCTGCGATCACTTCAACGGTCACTTGAGCAGCAAAGTTTCCATCAACAGATGTAACTGTGATCGTTGTAGTGCCCTCATCTATACCAGACACTACTCCTTGAGGGCTCACACTAGCGACAGATTCGTCTTCAAAACTCCAATTTACTGCCTGATTGGTGGCATTAGTAGGTGAGATCTGCGCATTTAATTGGTAATTCTCTCCTACTTCAATTGTAATATGGGATGGGGAAACATTAATGCCATTGACTGCAACAGGATCCGGGTCAGAGGAGGTGCAGATGGTTTCTTCCAAGCTCAATTGAGTACTTCCTTGGGGATCCAGTGCTAGAACCATCCGGTCTATCAGGTGATGATCAGACCTTCCGGACAATTGCATAGTATATACGCCCGGACTGTCAAACGTCACATAGATTTCATGTCCGTCATTGTCGCTTGTATGTGTAGACCAGGTCCAGCTTAAATTATTCACATAGACCTTAAACCAATTGTCAGCTCCAGCTCCATTTGGATTCGGACTTTTTCCACTTCCTTTAGGATAGACTATATGGCCATTTTCTTTTTGGCCAAAGAAGTCATCAGCATCAGGAAAACGGAGCCAGCTATCATTAGCTTCAGTGGCATTAGATCCATGTCCGACCTTAGTTCGCCATTGGAATTTATATGTACCAGGTTGATTGATCTTTATACTTGTACTAGTCGTTCCATTACCGGGTGATGCAAAGGAATCTCCGCCCGTCCATTCCAGATAGCCATTTCCAGTATATTCGGAACTGCTTGAATTTTTCTGCCAGCCTCCAGGAGTATCAATACTTTCGGCTTGAATGATTACCCGGCCATTTACCTCCTCAAAATTATAATTACAATTCCCACCAGAAGAGTTTGAATTGGTTTCTTGGCCGGGGTCATCGCATGGATTTTCCATTAATTGCCTTGCATCATTGTGGTCAGGTGTTTTATTACCCCCATCAAAAGGACCTCCTGTAATCAGAAAATAGGACATTCCGGCATCGGAGGGATCTATTTTATTACCAAATGGATTCCTACTAAAGATCCACTGATTGTATTCATATGAACTGTTGTCCATCCATTCCCAATTAGAAGGGGATGAGCTGAACCCACCATTTTGATCATTCAAACCCGAAGGATCATTACAACCGCCATTTGAGCAGTTGCCTACAAAAAATACACCTTGCGCAATGAAGTCAGATAAAAGATCATTCCAGTCGTGATCATCAGAACAGTGAACATGGCCTTCATTCCAGGCTGAATGCGATATTACTGTTACGTGCTCATGACCTTGTGAAGCCATATTTAAACCACGCCACACAGTTTCCATCGGTCCACCAGCTATGATCCATAATTTATTGGAGACAGTAGATTGTTCAATTTGTGCAGCCATTTGAGTCGTAGAGGCCGATGCCTGTGTTTCAAAATCGTAAAAAATGTTTG
>NZ_CAMYIP010000213.1 GCF_947258525.1 uncultured Eudoraea sp. | reverse complement strand
TTAGGAATAGATATTAAGGCCAGGGCGGTAGTGCTAACTAATGGTACATTTTTAAACGGACTAATTCATATTGGAGATAAACAATTCGGGGGAGGCAGAGCAGGGGAAAAAGCCGCAACAGGTATTACAGAGCAATTATCTGATTTTGGATTCGAAAGCGGAAGAATGAAGACGGGGACACCACCCAGGGTTGATGGTAGATCTTTGGATTATTCACGGATGATCCCACAACCCGGAGATGAAAACCCTGAAAAATTTTCATTTTTAGAATCTGTAACATTGAAGGAACAGCGCGATTGTCATATGACACATACCAATGCTTTGGTACACGAATTGTTAAAAGAAGGTTTTGATCGCTCACCGATGTTTAATGGAAGGATCAAGAGCATTGGTCCCCGGTATTGTCCTTCAATAGAGGATAAAATTAATCGATTCGCTGAAAAGGAAAGCCATCAGATATTTGTTGAACCTGAGGGTTGGAATACGGTTGAAGTTTATGTAAATGGATTTTCTACATCGCTGCCGGAGGACATACAATATAAAGCCCTAAGATCGGTGGTTGGATTTGAACAAGTTAAATTTTTCAGGCCGGGATATGCTATAGAATATGACTACTTTCCGCCTACGCAATTAAGACATACGTTAGAAACTAAACTTATTCAAAACTTGTACTTTGCAGGACAGATTAACGGCACTACGGGATATGAAGAAGCGGCGTCTCAGGGATTAATGGCGGGTATTAATGCGCATTTAAAAATCAATGAAAAGGATTCATTCATATTAAAAAGGGATGAAGCATATATTGGGGTTTTAATAGATGATTTAATTACAAAAGGAACTGAGGAGCCTTATAGAATGTTTACTTCAAGGGCGGAGTATAGAACACTTTTAAGGCAGGATAATGCGGATCTTAGACTTACCCCTAAAAGTTATGAAATTGGATTAGCGAAAGAGGAACGCCTTTTTGCAATGCGGGAAAAGGAAAAAAAATCAAATGATTTTATTGATTTCTTCAGAAAAACCAGTTTTAATCCGGAAAAAATAAATCCAATTTTGGAGGATGTTTCTTCTGCACCGGTAAAACAGGCCGATAAGATGTTTAAAGTGTTTTCCAGACCAGGGGTTACAATGTCTCATATGTTAAAGCTGGAAGAGGTTTCAAACTATGTCAATGATAACAACTTAAAAAGCGAAGTCCTTGAGCAGGCTGAAATCCAGGTAAAGTATGCCGGATATATAGCTAAAGAAAAAAATAATGCGGACAAACTTCAGCGATTAGAGAATATTAAAATTCCGGAGAACTTCAATTATGGAAAATTAAAATCTCTTTCTTTCGAAGCCAGGGAAAAGCTAACTAGTGTTCAGCCTGCTACAATTTCACAAGCCTCTAGAATTAGTGGTGTATCTCCAAGCGATATTAGCGTTTTACTTGTATATATGGGCAGATAAATCAAGATTGTTCCACGTGGAACAAATAGAAGGCTAAGCGTTTAAAAACCAGAAAACTGGACGTCTTAAGCAGGTATTTCAGTATAGGTTTTAATTCAAGTTTTTAGCAGAGTGATCATAAGCAAAGCATATTTTTTAAATCCAGATTAAGGAAAGCAGACCTAACAAAAGTTCGTTTTTTCAAGATGGTGTTTTAAACTATCTTCGAAATTGAATAGAATATTGCAGACGATACTAATAGATAATGAAGCGTTTTTTAAAGACAAAAGATTATTCCGTTTCCGGTGAAGAGTTTGAGTTGATATTGGATACGGAATTAAATATGTTGCGCACATACCCTGAACCTAAGAATCTTGACAGTTATTATAACAGTGAGCATTATATCTCTCATTCAGATTCGGCAAACAGTTTAGTTGAAAAGCTCTATCAGTATATTAAAAAATACAACCTTAAGAGAAAGGTTAGCCTTATTAATAAATATACCGATTCAGATAAAACACTTTTAGATGTCGGAGCAGGCACCGGGGCTTTCCTGAAATCTGCAAAACAAAATGGCTGGGAGACTTATGGAATTGAACCAAGTCAAAAAGCAAGAGACCTGGCTTTAAAGAAAGGATTAAAACTAAAAGAGAACTTAGATCTATTAGACAAACGCGGTTTTCAGGTAATTACGCTTTGGCATGTTCTTGAACACTTAACCGATTTGGAATTACAGATAGAAAAGATAACCTCACTATTAAATAATGATGGAACTTTAATAATCGCCGTTCCAAATTTTAAGTCTTACGATGCCAAATATTATAAGGAGTATTGGGCAGCCTATGATGTTCCCAGACATCTTTCGCACTTCTCGCAATTTTCTATTAGTAAGCTTTTTGCCAAAAGCGGAATGAAGCTTGTAAAAGTAAAACCTTTAATATTTGATTCCTTTTATGTCTCCTTGCTTTCTGAAAAATACCAACATGGGAAGGGAAATTTTTTAAGAGCATTTTTAATCGGACTTATATCAAATATTCGGGCATGGAAAACAAAAGAGTATTCGTCTCTCCTTTACATTCTCAAAAGGGATTAAAAATCGTTTTAAAGCGATCTAAGCGCATTTTATTCGCCAGAGTATATTTGCCCCCATAGGCTTTCAATTTATCAATTAAAAGACGCCAGACAACTGTAGAAACAATAGATTAAACAAGCTCTTTGCTTAATATTATATAAATAAAATCTATTATTACTAAAATTGTCAAAATAACGTAACATGTGCCTTTTATTATCCGCCTGTGCAATTATTCAAGAAAACTCAATTCATTACAAAAACCTTTCCTATTTTTGCCGAACTAAATTTAAGACCAAATGAAAAAAATAGTTCTAGCGATGTTTTTGATCTCAGCAGTTGCTTGTGAGCAAAACAAGATTGGCTTTGTTGATAATGTAAAATTAATGGATGGCTATCAGGAAAAAATCGATATTGAATCCAGGTATAAGGTTAAGGCAGAAGTGCTAAATAAGAAAAGGGATAGTATTTCTCAGGCATTTCAATTAGAAGCCCAGGCTTTTCAAACCAAAGCTCAAAGTATGGCTCAGGACAAAGCGCAGGAGGAATATGGCTTGTTGCAACAAAGAGGTCAGTTTATTGGTCAGCAGTTACAGCAGGAAGAACAACAAATGCAATCAGAAGGTCAGACAGAAATGGATAGTTTGATCAGCAGGGTTAAAAGGGAGATTAGCGGCTATGGCAAAAGCAATGGTTATACCTATATCCTGAGTGGTGGAGAAGGCGGTAGTGTTCTATATGGAGCCGATACTAAGGACCTTACACAAGACATCCTGGAAATACTAAACGACAAGTACAAAAAGTAATTCTCTTTTTAGGTCTTCATAAAATTTAATTCCTTCAGATACGAATGAATGTATTAATAGTGGGGTATTTCTTTTAAGGTTTACCCCTGAAGCAAATAAACCAGGAAAATTGCAGGGATAAAATAAATTGCTATGGTTCTTGCGCCATCATAGTCTTTGGCGATTCTCTGTCCGAACAGCAGCATTAGTAACGCTGTACAAGACAAGACAGCCCCATAAAGTGCTATGGTACTTTCTCCAATAGTTATTATTTGATAAAACCCAACAAAGCACAAAATTCCTGATATCACTTCTGTGAGAAGTACGATGGCCAGCAATAAAGGAACCATGCTTTTTAATGGAGTGTCCTTAAAATGTCCTTGTAACCATCCCAGATTTCCTTTCCAATCAATTATTTTGTCTATTCCGCTTTGTAAGAAGGTAATTATCAGGAATAGCAAGATTAAAATAACCGCGGCATTATTTAGTATATTTTCCATAAGATATTTTATATAATAATTTGATTATCAACACTTTAAATAAAACAGATTGATTAAGCCGCCTTTCTATGTAATAAGCGTGTAAGTCTGATAGACAAATCCGTGAGAATAATTTTGGAATTCCCGTTGCGCTCTATATGATATATGGCATCCTCAAATTCGTTAACAATAGGCATTATATTTCTTTCGTGAATAAACGGAGCAAATTTCTCTAACTGAAAGCCATCAATATGAATTCGCATATAGACCAATTCTTTGACATTATAATTTAACAACATGGCCTGTCTCATTACAGCCAGACAGTAGTTCAAAAATTTCTTTTGAGTTTCTCTTCCTGTTTTAGCTACTTCTTCGCTCCAGAGAATTAATTCATGTATTGCCGCCCTATTACCTTTTGCCTTAAAAGCACTACGCACCCATTGAACAAACCACTTCTCAAAGATTAATTCTTCAGAATCTTTATTCATGAGATCCATGGCTTTATTGAAGTTTCCATTTGCTTCATGTGCGACCTTTGAGGCTTCTTCTCTCGTTAATCCCTTTTCTATTAATGCAGTTGAAATTGCATCTTCAGACAAGGGTGGAAAGTGTAATGTCTGACATCTGGAGCGTATCGTTTGCAGAATCTGTTCCTCATCTTCGGCTATGAATATGAATACGGTTTTGTCCGGCGGTTCTTCTATTAATTTTAGTAATTTATTTGAAGCGGCTGTGTTCATTGTTTCAGCCATCCATAGGATCATTGTTTTGTATCCTCCCTCGTAAGATTTTAAGGAAAGCTTTTTTACAATGTCATGGGCCTCATCAACCCCAATTTGGCCCTGTTTTTTTTCAATACCTATCAGCTGGTACCAATCAAAAAGATTTCCATAAGGCTGTTCTTTTATAAATTGTCGCCATTCCTCTATATAATTATTGCTTACAGGATGGGATTTTACTTTAGCTGAATTCGCTACAGGAAATACGAAATGTAAATCCGGATGGGATAAAGAAGCACATTTAAGATTGCATGGGTCTTCAATAGGTAAGTTTTCACCCCCCGAATTCTTGCACAACAAATATTGAGCATAAGCGAGGGCCGTTACAAGCGTACCGCACCCTTCGGGACCAACAAATAATTGTGCATGCGGTATGCGCCCTGCATCGGCACTTGACCAAAGATGAGTTTTAATGTGCGAAAGCCCCAGAATATCCTTAAATAACATACCTTCAAATATAGGACATTTGATCATCTAACAATAAATTAATGGTGTCGCCTTTAACTGAATTGTAATAATCTTTACATTTGCCTTTCTCTAAAAAAGTATTCCGAATGACAACAGTAGACGATTTTAATTTTGAAAACAAAAAAGCCTTAGTTCGTGTTGATTTTAACGTTCCGTTAGATGCAGAATTCAATGTAACGGATTCGAATAGAATTGAAGCGGCGAAACCTACAATTATTAAAATCCTGGAAGACGGCGGGAGTGCGGTCCTTATGAGCCACCTTGGCAGGCCTAAAGGAGAGCGAAAGGCTGCCTTATCATTATCACATATTTGTGATAAAGTATCTGAAGTAATAGGTGTACAGGTGAAGTTCGTAGACGATTGTGTGGGCGAAAAGGCCGAAAAAGCTGTGGCAGAATTGGAAAGCGGAGAAGTGCTTTTGCTGGAAAATCTTCGCTTTTGTGCTGAAGAAGAAAAGGGAGACAAATTGTTCGCAGAAAAATTGTCGCATTTAGGAGATATTTATGTCAACGATGCGTTTGGCACAGCTCATAGAGCTCATGCATCTACAACCATAGTGGCAGGCTTTTTTCCTGACAAAAAATGCTTTGGATACCTTTTGGCAAAAGAAATCAAGGCCATAGAAAAAGTTATGAAGACAGGGGAGAAACCTGTTACAGCCATACTGGGAGGCGCCAAGGTCTCCTCCAAAATCACCATTATTGAAAATATCCTGAGTAAAATAAATCATTTGATTATAGGAGGCGGGATGACCTATACTTTCATAAAGGCGCAAGGCGGTAAAGTAGGAAATTCAATTTGTGAAGATGATAAAATGGACCTTGCACTCACGATACTACAAAAAGCTAAAGACCTGGGTGTTCAGGTTCATCTTCCCGTGGATGTTATTGCTGCTGATGACTTTAGCAACAAGGCAAACACCAAAATTGTCGCTGTAGACGATATCCCTGATGGATGGCAGGGTTTAGATGCAGGACCAAAGACTTTAGAAAATTTTAGGGATGTTATACATGAATCCAAAACTATTCTGTGGAATGGTCCCGTTGGTGTTTTTGAAATGGAGAGCTTTGCTAAAGGTACTATTTCAGTAGGCAATTTTATTGATGAAGCCACAAAAAACGGCGCATTTTCATTAGTTGGAGGAGGAGATTCAGTTGCAGCGGTAAAGCAATTTGGATTTGAAGACAAAGTAAGCTATGTGTCTACCGGCGGAGGCGCTATGCTTGAAAGCCTGGAAGGCAAATCACTACCAGGGATTGCGGCAATATTAGAGGCGTAAAGCCGTTATCGAATAACTGGGATTTCTGTTTTTTTAAAATAGTTTATGAAGCATTATTTTAATGTTTCATAAAAAAATACGATTTTAGCTTACACCCCACGGCCAAAAATCAGATTTATGACCGCAATTAGAGAGATAATTCTTTACATTATTATGCTTGTTTTTGTTATGCCATTGTTGGCACAAGAACAGGGCACACCTCCTACTTTGGAAGCCACATTCTCCGCTAAGGAAAAGGTTGAAGTTATCCAAAAACCAATTAAGCTAAATGGGGTATTTGAGGAAAGCCAAAAAATAAAGGACAATTCAATTGAGTCAACGACAATAGCAGAAGGCTATAAGCTTCAGGATAATTCAGAGGCCGCTAAATACGATAGTATATGGATGAAAGAGCTGTATGAAAATGCAAGCTTGTATGACGACATGTATAATTATGTCTCCAATCTGGAAATAGATACGTTAAAACAACTTACAATTGATACGGAGGTATTAAAAGAACGTCTGGAATTACTGGATCAGAAAACGCCATTTAACATAGCATATAACCCTTCATTGGAAAGAGTAATTCAGTCTTTTTTGTTGCGGAAGCATGAATTTATTGGGCGTATGATAACTGCAAGCCAATTTTATTTCCCCATGTTTGAACAGGAATTGGACAATTACAATATTCCTTTGGAAATAAAGTATCTGGCCATCGTAGAATCTGCATTGAACCCAAGGGCAAAGTCCAGGGTTGGGGCAACCGGCCTTTGGCAATTTATGTATAGCACAGGTAAGATGTATGGATTGGATGTAAGTAGTTATGTAGATGACCGTAGCGACCCTATTAAATCTACTGCAGCAGCTTGTAAATATCTGTCAAAACTTTATCAAACCTTTGGTGACTGGGATTTAGCGTTGGCGGCGTATAATTCAGGACCGGGCAATGTAAATAAAGCAATTAGAAGATCTGGCGGCTATACAAATTATTGGAACATAAGAAGAAATCTCCCAAGAGAAACTGCGGGTTATGTGCCGGCTTTCTTAGCGACCATGTATTTATTTGAGTATGCAGAAGAGCATGGAATTAAGTTAAATAAGGTAGAAAGACCTTATTTTGAAACCGATACAGTTCATGTTAAACAGCTAATAACTTTTGATCAGATTTCAAAACTTGTTGGAGTAAGTATTGAGGAATTAAAAGTTCTCAATCCTTCATACAAATTAGATATTATTCCCAAAATAAAAGGCAAAAAGTATTTCTTAAGACTCCCGAAAGATGCCATTGGAAAGTTTGTAACCAACGAAGCGGCAATTTATGCGTATGCAGAAAAAGAGATTAAAAGCAGGGAAAGCACCTTACCAAAATTGGTCACGGCGGAGGACAGAATTGGATACAGGGTTAAAAGTGGAGATTATCTGGGAAAGATAGCCGAACGCTATGGAGTTGGAGTAAGCCAAATTAAACGATGGAACGGTCTTAGAAGCAACAATTTAAGAATTGGCCAGCGGCTAATCATTTACCCAAGAAAGCCTGTAACCACAGTTTCTTCAAATAAAAAAGCATCCTTAAAATCGACGCCCGCGGTGAGTTTAAATGGAAATTCTAAAGTTCACACTGTAAAAGCCGGGGACTCCTTATGGACTATCTCCAGAAAATATCCCGGAATTACTATTGAAAAATTAAAACAATGGAACGGTATTAGCGGTAACAATCTGCAGCCAGGCACTAAATTGAAACTCTGCGATTGTTCATCCTAAAAAAAAATATATGAAATACTTTGGAGCGCTATTTTTATCTCTTTTTTTATTGGTTTCCTGTAACGACAAAAATAAAAAGGTTTATAAACCTGTTTCTGTTGGTGCAATCAATTCGCTCGCTGTTGTCATGGACAATCAACTTTGGGAAGGCAAGGTGGGAGATAAGGTAAGGGAATATTTTGCAGCACCTATACTTGGACTTACCTGGAACGAACCACGGTTTTCTATAGAACATATGCCCCTTCAGGTATTTACTGGAATGACAAGGCATAGACGTTCCGTATTATATGTTAGTTTAGACAGCGTAGATTTGGCACATATCAAAACGGATTTATATGCCACACCTCAAAAGGTTGGGGTAATTAAAGGTAAAACAGAAGAAGAACTAATAAATAATTTAGAGGCTGGTGCAGATAAAATAATTGCCTCTTTTAGAAATACGGAAATGAAAGAAGCGCAGAAAAGATTTTTGCGTTCGCTTAATAAGGACACTATTTTACAATCCAAATTTGATATTTCACTTAGATTACCTTCCATATATACTGTTGGGAAAGAAGAGGATAATTTTGTTTGGATAGATCGCGAGATTCCTAAGGGAACCATGAATATAATTGTCTATGCAATGCCCTGGGATAGTTTTGAAAATGACTCCACTTTTGTTAAAGATATAGTAAGGATGAGGGATTCTATTGGCAAAAAATATATTCCTGGCCCGGACATACCCAATAAAACTACCTATATGGTTACGGAAAAAGCATTTGCTCCTTATGTTTTCCCTGCGGAAATTTCAGGAAAAAAAGCTGCTGAAGCAAGAGGCATCTGGGAAATTGAAAATTACCCTATGGCTGGCCCTTTTTTAACCTATATTGTAAACGACAAGGAAAATAATAGAAAATTGATCCTTGAAGGATTTACATTTGCCCCTGCAACAAATAAAAGGGATTATATGTTTGAGCTTGAAGCAATTCTCAAAACAGTTCAGTTTAGATAGAAATTAATAATAGTCAAATAAAAAAAGGCCCTGAAAATTTTTCAGGGCCTTTTACTTTTTTAAACCTCCTATGATTAATCAAATGCAAACCCTGTGGCTACCCTGAAAATAAATGCATAAATAGTAATAAGCAACATGGCAAAGCAAAACCAAGAGAATACTTTGAAATATTTGTTTAGAAAAATGTTAGTCCAATTGCGAAAAGCTTCTAAATAGAGCTCTTTTAAAAGTAATAATTTATCCATATAGAGTATTTTTTGAAGTTAACTAGGACAAAGTTCTTTTTATGGATTTAATATGGTATATAAATCGGGTAAAGAGCCAAAATATTTGGCGTAGGAACAGGCCTTCTTATTAGCCTCTTTGAAAGGTATAGAATACGGGTTTAAATGCACGGAGAGCAGGCTTTAGTTGTAACACTATAGGATGAAACTACTTAAAATAAAAAAGCGCCCGTTTAAGGGCGCTCTCTGGTATCTAGGTTGCTTGGTATTAATCGAACGCAAATCCCGTGGCTACTCTAAACAAAAATGCATAAAGCACTATGATAAATGAGATAAAACAAAACCACGAAAATATTTTAAAATAATTTTTTATCAGAACATGGCCAAGATTTTTAAATGCCTCGGCATATATTTCTTTAAGAAGTAATATGTGTTTCATAGGTTGGTCTTTTTAAGTATAACTATATTTTTAATTAATACGTATTTTGGGTCGTATGTTTGTTGTGAAAGCGCTTCTTAGAGTTGTGAAAATCAATAGATTAAATAGAAATCCCTGAAGAAAACTTACATATTTACAATTATGAACTCTGAACGCCTGTTCAACTGATGTTTGGCCGCACTGCACCTCACCGTACCATCACATTCGTTGAGTAATCTTTCTTCTCCGTAGCCAATGGCACTTTGTATGCGATCAGGAGAAATTCCCTGTGATATCAAATAATCCCGTGTAGATTTAGCCCTTTTATCAGACAAATACTTATTATAGGCTTTTTTACCCCTGGAATCGGTATGAGATTCAATTTTAATGACCATTGTTTTGTACTCATTCATCACTTCAACTAACCTGTCCAGTTCATTCGCAGCATCCTTTCTTATATAAAACCTGTCAAAGTCAAAAAAGATCATCTCAATTTTGAGTTTTTTGATCCCATCTTCTATAGCAATGAGTTCTTTGAGCTTTTTCAGGGATACTTCGGTCTGCACTAACTCATTTTCTTTGGTGATAACAGTTTGCTCATCTTCAAAATACGCGTCTTTTACTGTCTTAATACTATATTTTGTGTTACTCTCAAGATCTTCAAACACAAAGCTGCCATCCTCACCGGTAACCACTTCTTTCAATTTAATATTGTTTTCATCCAAAAGCAATACTAAGGCTTCGGGCATAACGTCTCCGGTAATTACATCCGTAACTACACCGGCAATGGCATTTTCATTATTTTCTTCAGGCAGCAATTTTTGAAATGAATAAATATCGTCATCCCCTTTACCGCCTCTTCTGTTGGAGGCAAAAAAGCCTTTCTGCGTTTCTTCGTCTACAATATATGAGAAGTCATCTTTTTTACTGTTTATGGGTTTACCTGCATTCCTTACCTCCAGAAACCCGACTTCATCATCAAATGCCACTTCATATATGTCGAGCCCCCCAAGACCAACATGTCCATCAGAAGAAAAATAGAGTTTCTTTTCGTTGATAAACGGAAACATCTCCTTTCTTTCAGTATTAATTTCAGGACCCAGATTCCTTGGAGCAGAAAATTGACCATCACCTAGCACATCAACCACAAAAATATCTGTCATGCCTATGCTTCCGGGCATATCAGAAACAAAATACAGTTGCTTTCCATCCGCGCTAAGGGCAGGATGACCGGTAGAAAAATCATCACTGTTAAAAGGAAGTTCTTCCCCTTCAGTCCATTCACCATCTATTTTCCTGGACATGTATATTTTCAGATTATTATTCCCGTTTTTATCTCGTTTTAACTTTTTGCCATAATTATTCCTCGTGAAATACATGGTCTGATTATCCGGGGAAAATGATACAGATGCTTCGTGGTACTTGGTGTTTATTTTTTTAGAGAATTTTATTGCATCTTTAACTTCCTGCGATTCCTTGTTTATCTTGGCTACGTATAGATCCAGATAGGGCTGATTATTCCATTTATACCGCCTGGTATTAAAAAAAGAGGAGTCCATAGCAGATGAAAATACCATCTCATCATCGTTGTAGAACATAGGAGAGAAATCGGAATATTTACTATTTATTGCCAAATTTGCAATGTTTACTGTTTCTTCAGTGCTTAGAATATTATCCAGGACAATTTCATTAGGTGTTGCTCTCGATAGATTTTCCAGAGCACGGGTGTTCCCCTTTTTCATTTCTCTGTCATACAATCGCATTAATCGTTTTGCTCGGGCATATTTCCCGGTGCCTTTGGAAGAATGTGCATATTTAAAGATATTTTCTGCAGACATCTCATCCTTATAATTCATATACAGCTTATCATACCAGTAATAAGCTCTTTCCATATTGGTATTATAATAGTGTGAATCCCCTGCCTTTTCTATTATCTTAAAGGATTGATTATTAGGATCCTGTTCCAGTACCTGTTCGTAGAGGTCTGCTGCTTCAGCATACCACATTTTATTAAAATATGAATCTGCCTTTTTAAGCAGTTTATCATTATTAAAGAAGTTAGAACCTTTTTTTAGTACTCCCGGAGAATCTAATGAATTATAATTGGACTGATTGACATTGCTTAAAGATTCCGAAACCGCTTTCCCATAACTTTCAGATGGTTCCAATTCCTCCGTTGCCTCAACCTCATTCGGATCAAAGACATTCATGATCCACAATTTATCGGTATACTTTCCATTTAGATTAGACGCACAGGTATTTATAGCCTCTTTCCAGTCTTTGGATTCTTTTAGGTAGACATAGTTTAAGCCGGTATCCGGGTTAGTTGCTACTTTAGAATCCAGGGTTCTTCTACTTAGTTTCTTCTGAAAGGATTTTACGTTTTGAACATCACCAAATACCCCTGCAACGATGTAATAACCGTTCTTCAGACCCTTAAAACGGGGGACTATTCTGGCGGCAATTTTATTCTCCTTTGCTGCTTGTATAAATTCCCTGGAAGTATTGAGGTTATTTTCTTTTGATGCCTTCTTTTCGAGAACAGCTTTGCTATTGGTTTTTGCCGATGAACTGCCCTGAATATTCATAATCCAGACTTCAGAATTATATTTGCCATTCATTTCGTTAGAACACGAGTTTATGGCTTGTTTCCAATTCTCAAACTGGGCCAGAGAAACATAGTTTAATTTACTGACCGGATGTGTAATAATAAATGGATTTAAACCCTTGGGCTTTAATTTATTGGCAAATTTATCGGCGTTTTTTCGATCTCCGTAGACGCCGGCTATAATATAGTAACCGTTTTGTGCAACTGAAAAATCCTTTACAATCCTTGAAGGAATGCCATATGCTCTGGCCACACGTTTAAACTCAACATCTGTGTTAGGTGTCGTAGTCTCAATAACTTTGTTATCAGGTTTTGAGCTATCTTCATGATAGGTTATGACATCTGCCGATGTAAATTCCCTTATAGATTCATTCCAATGCGCGCGTACCCCAATTGTTATTAGAATTAGTATAGCAAGAATAGGCCGTAATAATTTTGTATTCATTAGTTCAATGGCTTGGGAAATAAAAAGATCTGTCTTTGATATTTATTTGAATACCTGAACAGCTTTACACCCATATGATTGATTTAACGACGAAATTAGATGTATTAATGCGCCTAATTTATTTTTTGTTGTGAAAGAGATGTTTTTTGTCGTGTACGATCAACTTATGTATTTTATCGATAAAGAGAAGACTGCACGTCTGTTGTGATCTGTATGGAAAGTATTACAAAATGGCCTAAACCCTAAGGCAAATGGTCAACAAGACTAATTAACTAAAAATTAAAACGATAGGTATAATAATAAAATTAAAATTCAACTAAATTCCATAAAAAAAGGCGTCAAATTTGACGCCTTTTTTTATGTTTTGAAAATTCTAAATTATTCTTCTTTTTTTTCCTCAAGTTGATCGTCTTCCTTGGAAGCATCTTTAAATTCTTTAATTCCACTTCCCAAACCGCGCATTAATTCAGGTATTTTTTTGCCTCCGAATAAAAGTAAAACAACCATGACGATTATGGCTATTTGCCAAGGGCCTATTGCTAAAAAGGTAATTAATGATACCATAATTTTAAAATTTAATGGATTACAAAGGTACTAAAAAAAGTACTTATATTACTGTTAATAGTAACGGGAAGATCTATTTTAAATTGTAGAAGTCGAAAAATGCATATAATACGTAAATTAATGGGAGTCTGAATCTTTCAGGATTGTAAATTTAAAAGGTATTTACTGCTTTATTCAAATCGAAGGTTATCTTTGTGTCTTATGGCAAAAAAAGGAAAAAAAAGAAAAGAAATTCGAAGAAAGCTTCTGCATAAGTATCGCCTGGTGATACTTAACGAAAGTACTTTTGAAGAAAAAATTTCCTTTAAACTTAGCAGATTGAATGTATTTGTCACCGGATCTTTATTCATTATTGGACTTATCGCATTCACAACATTACTAATTGCCTTTACCCCTTTAAGGGAATATATACCCGGCTATTCCTCTACCAAATTAAAAAAGCAGGCAACAGAATTAACATATAAAACGGATTCACTTGTTACTGTGTTAAATTATACCAATAAGTATTTAGATAATATTCGAATGGTCTTGCGGGGGGATATAGAAAACAATCAAATTAACAGAGATTCTCTTTTTGAACAATTCAAAATTGATCCTTCCACGGTAGATCTTTCTCCAATCAGGGAAGACTCCATGCTAAGAGCAGAAGTGGCATTAGAAGACAAGTATAACCTATTTGAAATAAATAAGGAAGGCGAGGGTCTGGTCCTCTTTTCACCCGTTAACGGTGAAATTTCTCAGGAATATGACGCTCAAATCAAACATTATGCGGTAGATATTGTAGCCCTTAAAGACACTCCCGTCAAAGCTGTAGCAGCCGGAACCGTAATTTTTTCAGAATGGACCACGGAAACAGGATATGTGATTATTATGGAACACAAGAGTGGAATACTTTCGGTTTATAAACACAACGGGTCATTGAATAAGAGCCAGGGAGACTTTGTCAGAGCCGGTGAAGTTATAGCTTCAGTAGGAAACACAGGAGAACTTACTACGGGGCCACATTTACATTTTGAGCTTTGGAATAACGGAAATCCGGTAAACCCGGCGGATTATATTGATTTTAACTAAAAAGGATGTCTTTAAAATCTTTTGCTGCCCGAATTTTTGCGAAAAGTATCGCACGTAAAACTGCCAAATGGGCTGGTCAGCCTTTAGAAAGTCAGGAAAAAGTCTTCCAATATTTAATACGCAAAGCTAAAGACACCAAATTTGGGATTGATCATAATTTTAAACAAATAAAAAGCCATTCAGAATTTGTAAACGAAGTTCCAATACGAGATTATGAGGCTTTGCGTGATTATGTAGAGCAAGCGGTAGCAGGAAAAGAAAATATTCTTTGGCCCGGAAAGCCCATCTATTTTGCAAAAACTTCGGGAACCACCTCAGGGGCCAAATATATTCCTATTACTTCCGAATCCATAAAGGAACAGGTTCTTGCTTCAAGGAATGCAATTCTGAATTATATTCATGAAACCGGCAATTCAGATTTTGTAGATGGAAAGTGGATTTTCTTGCAGGGAAGTCCTGAATTACAAGAAAAAAACGGGATTAAACTAGGAAGATTATCGGGTATATCTGCCCATTATGTTCCTAACTATCTTCAAAAAAATCGTCTGCCCAGTTGGGAAACGAATTGTATAGAGGACTGGGAAACTAAGGTAGAAAAGATCGTAGAAGAAACAATAAATGAAGATATGACATTGATTGCCGGCATTCCTTCATGGGTTCAGATGTATTTTGAAAAATTAAAATCGAAGAGCAATAAAAATATAAGTACACTATTCAAAAACTTTCGACTATTTATTTATGGAGGGGTAAATTATGAGCCCTATAGGGCAAAATTCGAAGAATTAATGGGTCGGAGAGTAGATAGTATAGAATTGTTTCCGGCCAGCGAGGGATTTTTTGCGTATCAGAATTCTCAAAAAGAGGAAGGAATGTTGTTATTACTCAACTCAGGGATTTTCTATGAATTTGTAAAAGCTGATGAGTTTTTTGAGGATCAGCCCAGGCGGCTAACCATTGGTGAAGTGGAATTAGACACAAACTACGTAATGATCATTTCTACCAATGCCGGTCTATGGGGATATAATCTAGGAGATACCATTCGGTTTATTTCAATAAAACCCTATAAAATGGTAGTTACTGGCCGCATTAAGCACTTCATTTCGGCATTTGGGGAACATGTCATTGCAAAAGAGGTTGAGGTTGCCATGCAAAAAGCCGTTGAAGCATGTAATGCTTCTATCAATGAGTTCACCGTAGCACCGCAAATTACCCCTGAAAAGAATGAATTGCCTTATCATGAATGGTTTATCGAATTTGAGAAAAAGCCGGCAGACATGGCGGAATTTATTGAAATCCTTGATACCACGCTTCAAGAACAAAACAGTTATTATTTTGATCTTATTGATGGTAAAATTCTACAGCGTTTAAAAATCACAGCCGTTAGGAAGGGAGGTTTTCAGGAATTTATGAAATCTATTGGAAAACTCGGTGGTCAGAATAAAGTACAACGCCTTTCTAACGACAGGTCAGTTGCAGATAAGCTGTCCTTACAGACGGAATAATTTCAAAAGTTTTGGTTTCTGGACAAAATGTTGTTCCTCTGCATAAGACTTAATTTTACAGACATCATTAAATCATAAATTTTAAAATGTAATTTTGCCATGTCCAATGGAGAAAATTAAAGACAATACCAGAGCACAAGAATCTACAAATGCTATTGAGCGCATGTATATTACGATGCGTCATTTATTTAACAGAGGCTTTTATAAACCAACCGGGGTCTCAGGTGAAACTTTGAGAAATGCGCTTCTATCCTTACATCCTGAAATTTATGGTTCGGTAGCTGAGGAAAAGACAGAACTTAACGGGCTTGTTTATGTTTTGGAAAGACTGCCATCAGGTATAGAGCAATGCAGATATATTAATCTTACCTCAGATGAAGGTTATGGAAAATCTCACTTTAAGCCAATTATCCCGCCTAAGAGAAGACGAAATTGCTACCGAATAGATAGTGAGCAGATGAATATTGAGATCACCAGAGGGCGTTCAGATATATATGATATCCTCACTCACCTTACTTTTTTGTATATAGAAGCCGATAAGATCTGCTGGCGCGTATTAATTGAAGATACAAATAAGACCATTAGAGATTGGAATAAACTCGAACAAGCAGCTACTAAAGCCAAACTTACTCAGAAGGAAAAAGAAACTGCATTAATTCATACCGCAAACATACTGGGGAGGTCATTTGTTGAGGTTTTAGAAGTATATGAAAAACTGGCTACAAAGAAAGAACCAGAAAGGTTTTTGAAGATTCTGTATTGGTTGGGCAAACTATCTATTGAAGAAGAAACAGGTGGCGAGAAAAGAGTAATTACCTTCAGCAGCATGTTGAGGGAGCGTCTTGGGCATCATATTCATGGAGAAATATGGGCAAAGACCATAAAAAAAACACTGAAAACACACAATTTATTAAAAAGGCCAATCCATATTATTAGTGCTAATATGCATAGTGTGGTAAACTCTTTGTATGCCCGCAAAGCACTTAGTAAAGAGTTCCCGGACAACGGATCATTAGAGATATATGAAGCACTAAGCTCCACGGATAATACTGCTTTACGAAACAAAGTAATTGCTACTGCAAAACGGAATGGAATGATTGCTTTGGATGATACTTCAGGAACAAATATAGATGTTCAGATATTTGACCTCGCCAAATTAAGTAATGATGCATGTTGCTACGACCTTAACATGGACCTTCCTGATGATAAAAAACCTGTTATATTTGTAATGGACTATGCCTTTGGGGAACAGGCGTATGAAACTATAGATGAACTTTTGAAACCCTATGTTTTAGAAAATGGCAAAAACATCTTTTTAGATGTAGCTTCAATTTCAATTATGGGAAAAGCTGGCATTCTTGAAGGCGGAAAAGGAGATTTAATGATTCCGTCTGCGCATATTTTTGAGGGAACAGCAGATAACTACCCCTTTAAAAATGAACTTTGCACTTCTGATTTTGAGGGCAATGGCTTAAAAGTCCTCGAGGGCACTATGGTTACTGTTTTGGGAACTTCCTTACAAAATAAAGATATCCTTAGGTTTTTTCATGAATCAACCTGGCATGCAATTGGGCTGGAAATGGAAGGGGTGCACTATCAAAAAGCCATTCAGGCTGCATCAAAGATCCGCAAGAGCATTAGGGAAGAGGTTAAGGTAAGATACGCCTATTATGCTTCAGATAATCCATTGAAATCGGGTAGCACCTTAGCTTCAGGGGGCCTGGGAACAACAGGTGTAAAACCCACCTATTTAATTACAGATAAAATACTTAAGCAAATTTTTAATTCCTGAATATGGCAGATCAACAAACACCAAAAGCAACCTCATCAAATGACGAAATTGACTTAGGGCAATTGTTTCAAATGATTGGCAATGGATTCAATAAACTCTTCAATTGGTTCTTAGGGGTATTTATTTATTTTAAAAAGAATTTCTTCATATTACTTGCCTTAGTTATAGTTGGGGGCTTAATTGCATTAGGGCTAAACCAAATAATAGATAAAAAACTTAAAACAGAAGTTATTGTAAAACCGAATCTGGAGAGCAAGGGATATTTATATGATGTGGTTAACGAAATCCAGTCCAAAATCAAGGCTAACGACACCACTTTTTTTAGCGGAATTGGAGCAGAAGTTTCAAGTTTTAAAGGTTACGAGATAACAATAGATCAGACATTGGATAAAGAAAAACCTGATAACGATCTGGAATATTTGGAGCTTTTAGAGAAATTTCAGGATAATGGGTTAGTCTCTGACATCATTCGAACCGAAATTTTAAACAAAAGTTCATTAAATCATAGAATAACATTTTTTTATAAAGATGCAATAGAAGGGGAAAGGTTAAGTCAGAAGGTGATGGATTATATTAACTCTAATAGTTACTATAATGAATTAACTCAAATTTATAAGAAAAATGCTTTGGAAAGAATAAATCAGAATGAGGCCTTAATAAGTCAAATAGACGAATTAATTAGGCGATATGCTGATAAAATGACCGCTGAAGAAAGTCAGGTGACTGAACAACGAATTGTACTTGACAATGAGAAAGAATTGGATATAGCGCAACTCTTTGAATTGAAAAATGACCTGATTCGTGACATAGAAAGAAAAAAAATTGAACTAAGGGAACGAAAGGAAGCTATCAGTATAATTAATTTTGGTAAACCCCATGAAGTTCAAAAACCATTTTTTAGTCAAAATTTCGTACTTATTCCTCTTATTTTAATTGCTATTTATTTTTTTATTGATATTATCAAATTTTTGAATAGGAAAACTAAAGAAATTTAAGGAGCATTGTATTTTTTCAGACATAATTATTGGATGTATCTCAATAGCAAAACTTAATTAGAATCCGGTATAGAAAACCTTTTTTAACATGAATATTTTAATAACAGGAGGGGCTGGATTTATTGGTTCGCACGTTGTTCGCAGATTTGTAAAGGGATATCCGAATTATAACATTTATAATTTGGATGCACTTACTTATGCGGGTAATTTGGAAAATCTAAGGGATATTGAACAGTATCCTAATTACACCTTTTTAAAAGGTGATATTTTAGATGAACCTTTTTTAAATAAAATTTTTGTAAAGTGATATGCGAATTATAACATTTATAATTTGGATGCACTTACTGATGCGGGGAATTTGGAAGATCTAAGGGATATTGAACAGTATCCTAA
>NZ_CAMYIP010000212.1 GCF_947258525.1 uncultured Eudoraea sp. | reverse complement strand
TTTCTTTGGTGAAAATATGAGGCAACTCTTTCAAATGCACCCCATTAATCTCAGTGTAGCAGTTTGGGTAGGATTTATTGCCCTTTTTGGAATAGCAACAGATGATGGTGTGGTTATGGCTACTTACCTGACCCAGACTTTTGAGCGGAATAAACCTAAGACTCTCGAAGCCATCAGGGCATCGGTTGTGGAAGCAGGAGAAAAACGAATACGTCCTTGTTTGATGACAACGGCAACTACCATTCTGGCCTTATTGCCCATACTGACATCTACAGGTCGGGGAAGTGATATTATGATTCCCATGGCAATACCCTCTTTCGGGGGCATGATGTTCGCCCTTATAACCCTTTTGGTGGTTCCGGTATTGTATAGTTGGAAAAGCGAGTGGCTACTTAAAAGAATAAATGCATGAAAAATATAACGACTATAATTATAGGATTATTCATAGTTACAGCTGTAAAAGCTCAGACCCTGGAGTCTTATATTCTGGAGGCCGAAAACAACAATCCCGAAGTGCAAGCATTTGAACTGCGATACAATATCTCAAGGGAAAAGGTCGAAGAATCAGATGCCTTCCCAAGGACTGAATTAAGTGCAGGTGTATTTGTTAGCGAACCTGAAACAAGAACGGGTGCTCAAAAAGCACGGTTTTCAATCAAACAAATGCTTCCCTGGTTTGGAACTATTACATTAAGAGAAAACTATGCAAGTTCCTTAGCCGAAGTAGATTATTTGGATATTGTGATTACTAAAAGAAAATTACGTCTTTCTGTATCACAATCTTATTATGAATTATATGCCATTAAGGAAAAGCAAATAGTATTGGAGGAAAACATCCAGCTTCTGAAAACTTATGAAAAGTTGGCCTTGACCTCTGTTGAGGTTGGCCAAGCATCAGCGGTTGATGTTCTTCGACTCCAAATAAGACAAAATGAACTGATGGAAGATAAATTAGTTCTGGGGCAGGAATTCCAGGCAGTCGAAACGCAGTTCAATAATCTTTTGAACAGGGATGAATATACTTCTGTCGAGCTAGTGGATGACTTGGCAATATACGAACCCATTGAAATAGGAATGAATCAATTGGAGCTGCATCCGGAATTGGAAAAATATGACAGGCTATATGAATCAGTTGCACATTCGGAAGTTTTGAATCAGAAGGAGGGAAACCCCAATATTGGATTTGGATTAGACTATATACCTGTGGCTAAAAGACCGGGTCTGGACTTTAGCGATAATGGGAAAGATGTTCTTATGCCAATGGTATCCCTGTCCATTCCCATTTTTAATAGCAACTATAAATCGAGAACCGTTCAGAATGAACTTCGACAAGAGGAAATCAATTCTCAAAAGGCCAATCGTCGAAATCTATTGGAATCCATTTTGAGTGGTGCACTTAATAAAAGGGAAGCCTCTTATATCAAACACAGAACGCAACTAAGGAATTTGAAACAAGCGAAAGATGCCGAAGAAATCCTTATAAAAAACTATGAAACGGGAACCATAGATTTTAACGATGTACTTGACGTCCAGGAACTGCAATTGCGCTTCCAGTTGAAACTAATAGAGGCAGTAAAAGATAATTATGTTCAAACGGCAATAATTAACTACCTCACTAATCAATAGAAAATACAATTACCTAATTATCAATTTAAATATAAAACTAAAAAAGCAAAATGATGAAACGAAATGTAACATTAACGATCACGACAATCTTACTTATTGGTTTGGCTTCATGCGGGGATGCCAAGAACAAGCAGAATAACGAAATAAATACACCGGAAGAAATTGAAACAAAAAAGGCTAACACCCCTGAAATTGTCGAAGCTTCTTTTTCCGATGAAATGATCGGAAAGGTATTTAATGCTTATCAGCAGATTCGTATTGCTTTAGTTAATTCTAATTCCGAAGAAGTGAATCTGGCCGCTGAAAATCTTGCCAAAAGTTTGACCGCGGAAGGAGATGAGATGAATTCTATGGTTATGGCCATGGCCGAAACCAAAGACATTGAAAAACAAAGGCAGTTGTTTTCCCAGATGACGGCGGAAGTGGAAACATTATTCAAAGAATCCATTTCTGAGGGTGCTATCTACAAGCAGTTTTGCCCAATGGCTTTTGAAGGAAAAGGCGGATATTGGATTTCCAATGTAGAAGAAATTAGAAATCCGTATTATGGAGATAAGATGCTGAAATGTGGAAAAGTTACTGAAATAATTAATTAATATAATTTGAAACACACCTATCACATACACGGAATGACTTGTAATGGTTGCAAAACCCATGTGGAGGAAGCTCTCCAAAATGTGGAAGGTGTAACTGTAGTTACCGTAGATTTAGAAAAAGCTGTGGTAGCAATTGAGATGGAAAATCACATTTCCATCGATAAATTTCAAGGAGCTCTGGCAAGTTTTGGTGGGCAGTATAGCATACACAAACTAGGAGAGCATCGACATAGTGAAGAAATGAAAATGAATACGCCCAAAGAAGTAGGCAACGGGCCATTTTATTGCCCTATGCATTGTGAAGGTGAAAAGATATACGAGGATCCTGGTGATTGTCCGGTATGCGGCATGGATTTGGTGAGCGAACAAAACATTGCTTCTGTGTCTTCGGCACAATACACCTGCCCTATGCACCCGGAAATAATCAGTGAAGGACCGGGGAGTTGTCCAATCTGTGGAATGGAGCTTGTACTGATGCAACCAGAACGTTCCCTAGAGGAAAAGAATTATAAAAAGTTGCTAAAAAAGTTTTGGCTTTCGCTGGCCTTCACCTTTCCTATTTTTTTGATTGCAATGTCCGAAATGTTGTCCAATAATCCACTATACGCCATGATGGGTCAGGCAAACTGGAACTGGGTGCAATTTGCACTTTCTATCCCGGTTGTATTCTATACAACCTGGATCTTCTTTGAACGGGCCTATCGCTCCATAAGAACATGGAACCTTAATATGTTTACTCTAATAGGTATAGGGGCAGGTGTAGCCTGGTTGTTCAGCCTGCTTGGGATACTCTTTCCAGATTTTTTTCCCACCCAATTTAAAACAGAATCGGGAAGCGTACATGTCTATTTTGAAGCCGCTACTGTCATTCTTACCTTGGTCTTGTTAGGACAGGTGCTTGAGGCAAAGGCACACAGTAAAACAAATACTGCGGTGAAAGAATTGCTGAAGCTGGCTCCCAATAACGCAGTTAGGGTTGTTAATGGTCAGGAAAGCCAAGTACCTATAGACCTAATACAATTAGGGGATATTCTAAGAGTAAAACCAGGCGACAAAATTCCCGTGGATGGAAAAATTACCGAAGGCGTAACTTCAATTGATGAATCTATGATCACTGGAGAACCTATTCCTGTGAGTAAAGTTCCTGGAGATGCGGTAAGCAGCGGAACTATTAATGGCAATCAGTCCTTTTTGATGAAGGCAGAAAAAGTTGGATCGGATACCTTACTATCCCAAATTATCCAAATGGTCAACGATGCCAGTCGCAGCCGTGCACCTATTCAAAAGTTAGCGGATACGGTATCGGGTTATTTTGTTCCGATAGTTATAATTATAGCGGTAATCACTTTTATAGCCTGGGCTGTTTGGGGCCCGGAACCAACTTATGTATATGCGCTAATCAATGCGATTGCGGTATTGATAATTGCCTGTCCTTGTGCATTGGGTCTTGCTACTCCCATGTCGGTCATGGTAGGTGTTGGTAAAGGTGCACAGAACGGAGTACTTATAAAAAGTGCCGAAGCCCTTGAAACGATGAACAAGGTAGATACGCTTATTGTTGATAAGACCGGAACCATTACCGAAGGAAAACCAACGGTTGAAAAAGTAGGTGCTGTTGGGGGTAATTTTAATGAAAATGATGTTTTAAAATACATTGTAACACTGAATAGTCAAAGTGAACATCCCTTAGCGGAAGCTACGCTGAAATATGCCAAAGAACAAGGGGTGGAAACCCTCAAAGTTGATAGTTTTAATTCGGTTACAGGCAAAGGGGTTGAAGGAACTGTCAATGGAAAGAAAACTGCTCTGGGCAATACCAGGATGATGGAACAGGTCAATGCTTCCCATTTAAAGGAAATGGAATCCGAATCCCGGATATATCAAAAGCAAGGTAAAACAGTTTCTTATCTCTCTGTTGATCAAAAGACCGTTGGCTATATTGTTATTGGGGATAAAATAAAAGAGACAAGTGCTAATGCAATCAAGGATTTACAGGATAATGGGATTGCCGTTATTATGCTAACCGGTGACAATTACGAAACTGCACAGGCCGTGGCAGGAGAACTCAGTCTGATGGATTTTAAGGCGGAAATGCTTCCTGAAAATAAACTACAGGAAGTAGAAAGACTACAAAAACAAGGGAAGCTTGTTGCCGTGGCAGGCGATGGTATCAATGATGCTCCTGCCCTGGCAAAAAGTAATGTGGGCATTGCTATGGGTACCGGAACAGATGTGGCTATTGAGAGTGCAGCTATTACTTTGGTAAAGGGAGATTTACAAGGAATAGTAAGGGCAAGGAACCTAAGCAACAAGGTAATGGAGAACATTAAGCAGAACCTGTTCTTTGCTTTGGTGTACAATACCCTTGGGGTACCAATTGCAGCCGGGGCTCTCTATCCCTTTTTCGGGATATTGCTATCTCCGATGATAGCCGCTGCAGCCATGAGTTTTAGCTCTGTTTCTGTAATTGCCAATTCACTCAGATTAAGAAATGCAATGATAGATTAAACTTGTGGTTCAAAGGAAAATAGAAAAAAAACAGGATAATCACATCCTAATCCAGGAGGTAGACCCATAGATTTGGCTTATTATGTGAACCATATATTAGAAAGACAAAAAAGTAAATTTTTGAATTATGAAAAAAAATATTCTTTATATCGGATTAGCAGTAATCGGGGGTTTGTTGGCCGGATACCTGATTTTTGGAAATAACTCAAGTAAAAATTTATCCGAAGAACATGATCATAGCCAGGAAATGACAGAAAGTCAAATGTGGACATGTTCTATGGATCCGCAGGTTATGCAACCCGAACCTGGTTCATGCCCAATTTGCGGAATGGATTTGATTCCTGCTGAACCCAAAACCAATGGCCTGGAAATAAGTGAGTTTAAATTGACTAAGAATGCAATGGCCCTGGCCAATATTCGTACTACCAAAGTTGGTCTGGCTGCTTCGGGCGATAATGTCCTCAAACTTTCCGGCAAAATAAAGGAGAATGAAAAGGCTTTGGAAACACAAGCTTCCTACTTTGCTGGACGTATAGAGAAGTTATTTGTTAATTTTGAGGGGGAGCAAGTCCGAAGCGGACAACAACTGGCCACAATCTATTCTCCTGAACTTGTATCAGCCCAGCAGGAATTGATTACGGCTGCCAGCCTGAAAGAATCCCAGCCAGATTTGTATCAGGCTGTCAGAAATAAGCTTAAACTTTGGAAATTATCTGAAGAGCAAATCCAGCAAATCGAGAAGTCTGGCCAGGTTAGAGAAAACTTCCCGGTATATGCCAATGTTTCAGGGACGGTAACGGAAATCATGGTAAAAGCCGGAGACTATATCAATCAAGGTTCACCCATGTTTAAAATCACTAATTTAAATACTGTTTGGGCAGTTTTTGATGCATATGAAAATCAGGTCTCTCTTTTAAAGCAAGGTCAAAAAATTGACATAATAACCAAGGCTTATCCGGACAAGAAATTCGATGCTAAAATATCTTTTATAGATCCCGTATTGAATTCGGCCACAAGGACAGTAAAGGTCAGAGCAGTGCTTCAAAATACAAAAGGTCAGTTAAAACCGGGAATGTTTGTGACCGGGAACCTGAGGCTCAGATCGAAAATTATAAATGATATGATTGTTATTCCTGAAAGTGCTGTTCTTTGGACAGGAGAACGCTCGGTGGTCTATGTTAAGACCGCCCCGGAAAATCTAACTTTTGCAATGCGCGAAATTGCCCTTGGCGATCTTATCAATGATGGATATGTTGTCCTGTCGGGCTTAGAAAAAGGCGAGGAAATCGTTACAAATGGAACCTTTACGGTAGATGCGGCGGCACAACTTAAGGGGAAAAAATCCATGATGAACGATAAAGCCGGTAAAGTAACAACAGGTCATGAGAATCATAATTAGAAATTTACGGTTTGTAAATATTATATTTGAGATATCCTGATTTAAATATGTATAGCTAACACCCAGATTTTATTATATCCATTTTTTTATCCACCTTTTTTGAGTTTCCTTACCAAATGTTTGTGATTTAATATTAATGGAAATAAACACGTTGTAAGGAAAACTGATTTCATCACACTAAACAGGTGCAGATGAAAAAGAATGCTTCTACGATCTATCCCTTTTATAAGTTTTATTCTCCTTAGTTTCCCTATGGTATCCCAAACCTGTTGTTCGGGTGGTGTACCTCTATCTAATAATTTAGGATTACCCATAGAAGAAAGAGGTATTTGGCAGTTTGGACTGAACTACGATTACAATAATTTGAATACACTGAACGCAGGTAGTACGAAATTGGATGATAATTCACGCAAAAGGATAACAAATTCAGTTTTATTCAGCAGTGCATATTCCATTACGGACAGGTTTGCACTGGAAGCTCTATTAAGCTGGGTTAACCAAACGAGAAGAATTACACAATTCGGGAACGAAAATTTTACAGAAACTTCAGGCATTGGAGATGCGGTGCTTATGGCAAAGTATGCCTTCCCCGAAGCCTTGGGTGCAAAAAGCACTGTTAATTTAGGTCTTGGTGCAAAAGCACCGCTTGGAAGATCGGATCTTGCGAATGAGGATGGTTTTCTATTAACGGCAGACCTTCAGCCCGGAAGCGGTGCCTGGGACATCCTGGGATGGTTATCGCTCTCAAAGGCATTTGAATTTAGGCCTTCAGCCACTTTTTCAGCTAATTTCATATACAGATCTACAGGAGTTAATAATTCATACTTAAACGGTACTTCTACCTATGAGTTTGGGAATGTCTTTCAGGCAAATGTGGGATATACAGATCAATTTTTACTGTTCAACACTGTTTTTAATCCGGGACTTATCTTTAAATACAGAAATGCATCAATAGATAAAATAAACAGTATTAACCTCCCGAATACAGGAGGCGAGTGGGTTTTTGTCAGGCCTGAATTAAGTGTCAATATAATAACCAATTTTTTGGTTACCCTGCGTTTGGAGTTGCCTATTTACAGTTATGTTGTTGGAACACAATTAACACCAACAACAAGATTTACAGCCGGAGTTTATTTTAAACTCAATAACAAAAACAATACAATAAATTTATAGCTATGAAAAAAATCGTAACGTTTATTATTTGTGCCATGCTATGCCAATTTTCATGTAGTTCGTCAAGCACTCAGGATCAGAACACAGATCCTGATAATGAAAATCCGTCTGAATCTTCTATATGGAGTATACCCGTAGCGGATATTTTTGACGGAGGTCCCGGGAGGGATGGGATACCTGCATTGGAGAATCCGGGATTTGTATCTGTAGAGGATGAGTTTGTGCTTTTAGACCAAGATTTGATTTTGGGATACAAGAACGGCGATGATATAAGGGCCTATCAACATATTGTGTTGGATTGGCATGAGATAATAAATGACAATGTTGGTGATGTTTCCATAGCTGTTACATATTGCCCTTTGACAGGAACTGGTATTGGCTGGAACAGGGTAATAAACGGAAAGGAAACCACTTTTGGAGTTTCCGGATTACTTTACAATACCAACCTTATTCCGTTTGACAGGGAAACAAAAAGCAATTGGGCTCAAATTTTGAATGAATCTGTAAATGGAGAGCTAATAGGTGAAAAAGCAGAATTGATTTCACTGGTTGAAACAGACTGGAAGACATGGAGGACTATGTATCCTACCACAAAAGCATTAAGTTTAAATACAGGTTTTTCAAGAACTTATGGGGTATACCCGTATGTAGACTACAAGACGAATAATAATTTCTTTTTATTCCCGGTTCCAAAAGATAACCGGTTGCCTTTAAAGGAACGCGTACTAGCGGTTATAGACGAAACAGATGCACGGGCTTACCGTTTTACAGATCTGGTTTCGGAAAATCTGGTAAGGGAGACTTTTAAAGGCAAAGAATACCTGATTGTTGGAAATGAAAACTTTATGATTTCGTTTGAGCTCGATGCCAATTATGAGGGCTTGCAGTTTAATTATGTGTTTAATGGTTCTGAAATTGTGTTACTAGATAATGAAAACAACGAATGGAACATCTTTGGGGAAGCAGTTTCCGGTCCGCGTATTGGACAACGGTTGAAGTCAGCAAAGTCTTTTATGGGATATTGGTTTTCTATACCTGCTTTTTATACCACCGAGATTTATAATAATTAAACTGTCACATAAAAAAACCGTTCTTAAGAAAAGAACGGTTTTAAAATTTAAACTATTTAGAGTCTTACATCATTCCAGGCATTCCACCGCCACCCATTGGTGGTCCTGCCGGAGCAGACTCTTCCTTGATGTCCGTTAAGGCGCATTCTGTAGTCAGAATCATTCCCGCAACAGAAGCTGCATTCTCTAATGCTATTCTGGTAACCTTTGCAGGATCAATGATTCCCGCTTCAAGCATATTAACATAGGTCTCGGATTTTGCATCATATCCAAAATCACCTTTGCCATCATGAACTTTTGCAACAACTACAGAGCCTTCACCACCTGCATTGGATACAATAGTTCTTAATGGAGCTTCAATAGCCCTTGTAACTATTTGTAAGCCCGTCTCTTCATCGGCATTTTCTACAGAGACTTTAGCCAGGGCAGATTTTGACCTGATAAACGCAACACCACCACCGGCAACAATACCTTCTTCTACAGCTGCTCTTGTTGCATGAAGTGCGTCGTCTACACGGTCTTTCTTTTCCTTCATCTCTACTTCAGATGCTGCACCAACATAGAGTACTGCAACTCCTCCGGCTAATTTAGCCAAACGTTCCTGAAGCTTTTCTTTATCATAATCTGACGTAGTGGTCTCTATCTGAGATTTAATTTGATTAATTCTGGTCTTTATATTTTTTGCCACACCGGAACCATTGACAATAGTTGTATTATCCTTGTCTATGGTCACTTTTTCACAGCTTCCCAACATATCCAGTGTTGTATTTTCAAGAGAGAATCCTCTTTCTTCTGAAATTACCGTACCACCTGTCAAAATAGCGATATCCTCCAACATTGCTTTTCTTCTATCACCGAATCCGGGAGCTTTTACCGCGGCTATCTTTAAGGAACCTCTTAATTTATTAACCACTAATGTTGCCAATGCTTCACCATCTACATCTTCAGAAATGATTAATAATGGTTTCCCGGATTGCGCTACCGGCTCAAGAACAGGTAACAGGTCTTTCATTGTTGAAATCTTTTTGTCGAACAACAAAATATATGGGTTTTCAAGATTTGCGATCATCTTGTCTGAATCAGTCACAAAATAAGGAGAAAGATATCCTCTGTCAAATTGCATTCCTTCTACAACATCTACATAAGTGTCCGTTCCTTTGGCTTCTTCAACTGTTATTACCCCTTCCTTGCCAACTTTTCCAAAAGCCTGGGCAATAAGTTCTCCTATGTTTTCATCATTATTGGATGAAATAGTTGCTACTTGTTTAATTTTTTCAGAAGAATCGCCTACTTTTTTAGATTGCTTGGCTAAGTTATCTACAATAGCTTCAACTGCTTTATCAATACCTCTCTTAAGATCCATTGGATTGGCACCTGCAGCAACATTTTTAAGCCCTTCTTTAACAATTGCCTGTGCTAAAACAGTAGCTGTTGTAGTTCCGTCACCTGCAAGATCATTGGTTTTCGAAGCAACTTCTTTTACCATCTGTGCTCCCATATCTTCCAGAGCATCAGCCAATTCTATTTCCTTCGCAACGGTAACACCATCTTTAGTTACAACAGGAGCCCCAAACGATTTACTTACTATTACGTTCCTTCCTTTAGGTCCTAAAGTTACCTTTACTGCATTAGCAAGTGCATCAACGCCTCTGCGTAGACCATCCCGTGCTTCAATATCAAATTTTATATCTTTTGCCATTTTCTATTCGTAGTTTTTGGTTATTAAATAATTGCTAAAATGTCGCTTTCACGCATCATAAGATAATCCGAACCGTCAAGCTTTAGCTCGGTACCCGCATATTTTCCATAAAGTACTGTATCACCAACTTTAACTGTCATTTTCTCATCTTTTGTACCCGGGCCAACTGCCACGACTTTTCCATTTTGTGGTTTTTCCTTGGCAGTATCCGGGATATATATCCCCGATGCCGTCTTGGTTTCCGCTGCCATAGGTTCTATAAGGACCCTGTCTGCAAGTGGTTTAATGTTTACTTTAGCCATATTATTTAGTTTTTAGTTTATAAATTTCTCCTTCTATTGGGCAGAAATTATGCCATTGCTTAAAAACTGACATAATGTTAAAATAAAAATGCCAGCTTGTCATTTTTGCTGGCATTAGGATATCTCATTTCTAAGTTCTATTGAATTGTATCGGACGAATTACTACTGTCAGATCCAGGTACTTGTTCAGGAACTTCCTCTGGCACAGTTTCCGGGACTGTACTCTCAATATCATCACCTTGCAGTAATTTGGATTCGGCTTCTGCAAAATTACCTTTTAAGGCAACATTAGATAATAGAATAAGAACTATCAAAAGCGTCGCTAAAGTCCAGGTACTTTTATCCAGGAAATCCCCGGTCTTTTTTACACCCCCAACAATTTGTGTTCCTCCACCGCCAAATGAAGAAGATAATCCTCCTCCTTTTGGGTTTTGAACCATGATAACCAGTATCAACAGTAGACAAACTACTAAGATAAGGACCAAAAAGATTGAAAATGTGCTCATTTATTTTGTGTTTTCCTGCTGTAACTTACGTACTGCTTTAATTCGGTTTGCAAAGAAACTACTTTTTTCTGGATATTTCAAACTTAAAATCTTGTATGCCTGAATAGCTTTTTTATACTTTTTTTGCTCCAGATATACCTTCGCCAATGTTTCAGTCATTAACTCATTTTTATCGAGCTTGGTCGATTCTTTAATATTGACCTTTGAAGTCAGATTCTCTGATGGTACTATTTTAGGTTTGTTTTCTATAAACTTGTCTATTAACTCAAATTTTTTCTTTTTTAGGACTTCTTCCTCTAAAGGAAAATGAATATCCTTCATTTCTGGCTCTTTGAATTTTTCCTTATCCCTTTTTATAGATTTAAATGAGGTAAGCTGTAACCACTCCCCAAAAGAATGTTTTTCCCGTTTTGTGAAAGACAAGGGTTTTCCAAGCTCTAATTCTTCTTCTGCCTTTTTTTTAGCAGCTATTAGTTCGTCTACTTTAGGATCTTTTGAGGCAAATAGAAGTGGATCAAGAATTTTATTTGCATCCTTAGTGCTCTGTGGTAAAGGATGGTCCTGAGAATCTTCGATAAGGTGTGTATCTGTATCCGGATTAGGTTCAACTTCTTCAGAGATGACCTCCTTATCTAACAAGGGTAATGTTTTACCAGAAATGGTGTCCGCTATTGAATTTTGAAGAAATACTCCAGATGTAATAAAATCGAAGAGTATATCCCTGTCGGCGGTATAAGCAGCAGTTGCCTTTAAGGCATTATTATACTTAAAACTATTCAGATTTTTGAGTCCTTTTAAATGAAGAGCACGCGCAGCCTGGAAATACGGATATTCTTTTAGGATATCTTCTAATTGATTGGTCTGGACAGGTTCCAAGACCTTATCCGGATTCTGCAATAAGAATGTAAAATCTGCTACGTTCATACATTAGGGTGTGATCACTTTATTGATTTTTCACAAAATACAAAGCGACTCATACTATATATTCTAATTTATTACCAGTCTGCCAGGGATTCATTAAAAATATCCTGGTTTATTCTTTCAAAAATTTCACTTAGTGCCTCATCTCTAACCGATGAGAATTGCGTATTGGCATCATAATCATAAAAGAAAGAAAATCGCTTTTCAAAATCTACATCTTCCTTTGTTCTGTTAAAAAAGCGAACGTTAACTCCCATGGTCAATCTATTCTGAGCCGCCCGCTGTTGAGCAGTTGCGGTCATTGGAGATATCCGAAATTCTACAATCTCGCCTTCATATACCAAATCTGCATCAGAACTTCTTAAATCCAGACTTGTTTGATTTAGGATCAGATCCTGTAATGCCAAAGTAAAATCTCTATCTAAACCCGGTTCAAAGGTAGACCCAGGGCTTTGAGTTGCATAATTCTGAAAATAATTTACTTGAAACGAGGTTGCCGTACCTACATCACCACCAGTAAAGTTATATGCTCCACAACCAACTAAAAAGAACATCGCGGAGATGCTCAGAATATTAATAAGTGCTTTTTTCAAAAGATAAAGTTCAAAGAGTTATCCAATTAGTTCAATTTAAAATTTGCTTATAAGTCGTATTGTTTAATTTTTCTGTAAAGCGTTCTTTCGGAAATTCCTAATTCTGAGGCGGCAGCCTTTCGTTTACCCCTGTTTCTCTCCAGTGATTTTCTAATTAGTTCAATTTCCTTTTCCTGTAAAGAAAGCGTTTCTTCCTCTTGTATTTCCTCTGCAAAATGGTATTTGTCTTCCTTTACTATTTCAGGGTGTGCTTCAATTCTGGCCTCCGGAAGGGGTAAGACCTTCAAGGCCTCGGTCTTTTCTTCCTTAATATCCTCACCATTGGTGCCGTATATTTTTCGAATCAAATTTTCATTTTCTTCCTGCACTTTAGAGGGATCATTATTTTGCAACATTTTCAAGGTTAGTTTTTTGAGATCATTCAGATCTGCTTTCATATCAAACAAAACCTTGTAAAGAATCTCTCTTTCATTACTAAAGTCGTTTTCCTTTTTCGCTCTTCCGATTACTGCAGGAAGATTAGAGTCGTTTGCATGAGGCAAATACCCATTTAATGTTGTTAGACTTATATTTCTTTCCGCTTCTAGCACAGAGATTTGTTCTGCAACATTTCTTAATTGCCTGATATTTCCGGGCCATCTGTATTTTGTAAGAAGCTGTATAGCATCATCCTGAAGCCTTATAGTGGGCATTTTGTATTTCTGACCAAAATCAGAGGCAAATTTTCTAAACAATAAATGGATATCCTCACTTCGATCCCTTAAAGGAGGAATATGAATATCTACAGTACTTAATCTGTAGTATAGATCTTCCCTGAATTTACCCTCTTTTATTGCTTCTGTCATATCCATATTGGTGGCCGCTACAATTCGAACATTCGTTTTTTGAACCTGAGAAGACCCTACTTTTAGGAATTCTCCATTTTCCAAAATTCTTAGTAATCGTACTTGCGTTGTAAGCGGGAGTTCTCCTACTTCATCCAAGAAGATAGTACCACCGTCTGCAACTTCAAAATAACCCCTTCTGGTTTGTGTTGCACCCGTAAAAGAACCTTTTTCATGACCAAATAACTCACTATCAATAGTTCCTTCCGGGATAGCACCGCAATTGACAGCTATATATTTTGCGTGTTTTCTATGGGATAAAGAGTGAATAATTTTAGGCACTGCCTCTTTCCCAACCCCACTTTCACCAGTGACCAGGACAGATATATCCGTGGGGGCAACCTGTATGGCCTTCTCCAGCGCACGATTGAGTTTTGGATCATTACCAATAATCTCAAAACGTTGTTTTATTGCCTGAACGCTTTCCATGCTTAATTGTTTTCAGAATAACTAACCGCTTTACCTAATAAAGTTGCGGAGGTACAATCTTCTATTCGTACCATTACAAATTCTCCGACAGAATAATTCTCTTTGGGAAAAACCACCACTGTATTCTGAGAATTCCGTCCCATCCATTGTAGTTCAGATTTTTTTGATGTTCCTTCAATGAGGACTTCTTCAACCTTGCCTAAATGTTGTTTTGTTCTATGTAAGCTATGCTTTAATTGGAGATCAATAACCTCATTTAACCTTCTTTTTTTTACTTTCTCAGGGATATCATCCACGAGTTTCCTGGCTGCCAAAGTTCCCGGACGTTCAGAATAAGCAAACATAAAACCAAAATCATATTTAACGTATTCCATTAAAGATAAAGTATCCTGATGATCTTCCTCGGTTTCCGTTGGGAAGCCCGTTATAATATCCTGACTTATGGCACAGTCTGGCAAGATCTTTCTAATGTTATCTATTAATTCAAAATATTCTTCCCTGGTGTGCAGCCTATTCATTGCCTTTAATATTCTATCGCTACCACTCTGAACAGGTAAGTGAATATAATTGCAGATATTTTTGAAATTTGCCATAGTTTCAATAACATCAAGAGTCATATCCTGAGGATTTGAAGTAGAAAAACGAATCCTTATTTTAGGTTGAGCTTCTGCAACTAGCGCAAGTAAATTGGCAAAATTTACTGCAGTGGCTTTCTGCATGGCAGAGGCTGCATCAAAATCTTTTTTTAAACCTCCACCATACCACAAATAACTGTCAACATTCTGTCCCAGCAGGGTTACTTCCCTGTATCCTTTTTCCCAGAGTTCATTTACTTCATGGACGATTGATTGAGGATCCCGGCTGCGTTCCCTGCCTCTGGTAAATGGTACTACACAAAAGGTACACATATTATCACAGCCCCGGGTTATTGATACAAATGCCGTTACCCCATTTGAATTTAATCTCACAGGAGCTACATCCCCGTAGGTTTCATCTTTGGAAAGTATAACGTTAACTGCATTCCTTCCCTCATCTATTTCCTGGATAAGATTTGGAAGATCTTTGTAGGCATCAGGACCAACTACCATATCTACAATCCGTTCTTCTTCCAATAATTTGCTTTTCAGCCTTTCTGCCATACATCCCAATACCCCAACTTTTATATGAGGTCTGGTCTTTTTAACGGCATTAAACTTTTCAAGCCTCTTTCTTACGGTAAGCTCAGCTTTTTCCCGAATAGAACATGTGTTTACCAAAACCAGATCTGCCTCTTCTAAAGATGTCGTGGTATTAAATCCTTCTTGAGCCAGGATGGAAGCAACGATTTCGCTATCTGAAAAATTCATTTGACAGCCGTAACTTTCTATATATAAATTACGGGTGTTTTTCTGATCTTTTTCCAGAGTAAGTGTGGTACCCTGATTTTTTTCTTCAATAATTTTCTCCATGCTATAATGTCTTCCTCGATCTCTCAGACAGTCTGCAAAGATAATACATTCTGCATACTAGTGACAAATTGACAGTTAATTATTTAACAAAATTTACGCAACTGGAATTCAAAACAAGTATCTCATTTAATACAATCCAATACGATTATTTAAACAATCAAGCTATGAAAAAATGTATTATTACTCTGCTCGTTGTCGTAGGTTTAGTATCCTGTGACAAGAAAGAAGAAGGCGATTTTGCTGATTATCTAGTGGCTACGCCAATTACAATGAGTTTGGAGGATTTTAAGAACAGTGTGGATATCGTTGCCCCGAGACCTATAAATGAATCAGGTAAGATCTATGTCTATGAGAACTATATTTTTGTAAATGACAAGTACAAAGGAGTGCATGTTATAGATAATAGTGACCCAGCGTCACCACAAAAAGTTTCCTTTATAAAAATAGCGGGTAATGTAGATATTTCAATTAAAGGAAATTTCCTTTACGCGGATAGTTTAACAGACCTTATGGTATTAGACATTTCCGAAATTAATGCTATTAGAATTGTAAACCGGCTAGAGGATGTCTTGCGAGATAATATAGTTTGGCCAATTGCTGATATTTATGAATATGATGGAATAGATTATGAAAATGAAATTTTGGTAGGATGGGATGTCAAGATTGAGAGCAGATTAATCTCTGAAGTGAATAATAGATTTGACGATCAGATTTTCCTGGCTGAAGCTGTTAATGATGTCCAGGTTGGACAAGGGGGTTCATTAGCGCGATTTAAAATTGTTAACGATTATTTGTATGCCGTAGACAGTCATACAATTAATGTATTTGATATCAGTGATTTGGAAAATCCAAGGGACCTGGAAGATGTTTACGCAGGATTCGATATTGAAACTATTTTTAACAGAGGAAATAATTTGTTTCTGGGAAGTATGCGTGGGATGTATATATATGATATAAGTTCTCCCGCTACACCAACATTTATTTCAGAATTTCAGCACGGTACTGCTTGTGACCCAGTGGTAGTCGATGGAGATTATGCATATGTTACCTTGCGAGGGGGTAATAATTGCGGTGCAACTGAAAGCGGTTTGTTTATTGTTGATATTTCCGATCTGACTTCCCCAGTGCTTGCTACTTCCTATGCAATGGACGAACCTTACGGGTTGGGAATAAAAGACAACAAATTATTTATCTGTGACGGAAAATCGGGTCTTAAGATCTATGACAAAACAGATATTGAAAATCTTGTATCCTTAAATCATTATGAAAATATTATCACTTTTGATGTCATTCCTATGAATGAATCTTTGATAATGATAGGGGATGAAATCTTGCACCAATATAGATATTTAGATAATGATATTGAACTGATAAGTTCTATGAATCTAAACTAAATTCTTTCGGTTTTTAAAGAAAACATCCCATGATTTAGGGATGTTTTTTTGTGTTTTGATATAGGTTGAAAACACCAAATAAAAAATTTGATATACTTTTGTTTTTTCAAAAACTGATGAATGGCTAAGAATTTAGTAATCGTAGAGTCGCCTGCAAAGGCTAAAACAATAGAGAAATTTCTGGGAAAAGATTATAAAGTTGAATCCAGTTTTGGACATATAGCAGATCTTCCGTCCAAAGAACTCGGAGTTGATGTTGAAAATAATTTTAAACCAAAATATATTGTAGACCAGGAGAAGAAGTCAGTGGTAAAAAAGTTAAAGGACCTCGCAAAAAAAGCAGACACAATATGGCTTGCGAGTGATGAAGACCGTGAAGGAGAAGCCATTTCCTGGCATTTGGCCGAAACGCTAAACCTTGATCGATCCAGAACTAAAAGAATTGTATTTAATTCTATTACCAAGTCGGCTATCCAAAAGGCAATTGAAAACCCCAGAGAAATAAATTACAACCTGGTAAACGCACAACAGGCAAGAAGAGTTTTGGACAGACTGGTTGGGTATGAGCTATCACCGGTTCTTTGGAAAAAAATTAAACCAGGGTTATCTGCAGGAAGGGTTCAGTCTGTAGCAGTTCGATTAATTGTTGAAAGGGAACGCGACATTGATGTTTTTAAACCGGAAGCTTCCTACAGGGTAGTGGCGGAATTTAAAACGGAGAATGGGAATGTATTTGGGGCAAAACTGGGAAAAAACTTTCAAACAAAGGAAGAGGCGTTTGAATTTTTAAATAAAAATGCAGGGGCTCTTTTTAACGTTGCAAGCCTGGATAAAAAACTAGCTAAAAAATCCCCGGCGGCACCTTTCACAACTTCTACTTTACAACAAGAGGCATCACGTAAGTTGTATTTTTCAGTAGCAAGAACAATGCAGGTTGCCCAGCGTTTGTATGAAGCCGGTCTAATAACGTATATGAGGACAGACAGTGTAAATTTATCAGGGGAGGCAATTGGGGCTGCAAAAGACACTATAATTAAGAATTATGGTGAGAAGTATAGTAAAGTCAGAAATTACAAAGGCAAATCCAAAGGAGCTCAGGAGGCGCATGAGGCCATACGCCCCACGGATATGAATTTACAAACTCCCTCATTGGAGAGAGATCAGTCTAAATTATATGAATTGATTTGGAAGCGTACGCTTGCCTCACAAATGAGCGATGCAGAATTAGAACGTACTAATGTAAAAATAAAGACCAACTCCTATCAGGAACAATTTACCGCGAATGGTGAAGTCATTAAATTTGATGGATTTTTAAAAGTTTATCTGGAGGGCAAAGACGAAGAGGATATAGCCGAAGAGCAGGAAGGATTGCTTCCGGCAATGAAATCTGGAGATCCGCTTTTCTATAATTACATAACGGCAACCGAACGATTCACAAGACCTCCTTACAGATATACAGAGGCAACATTGGTAAAGAAGTTAGAGGAGCTGGGTATAGGAAGACCCTCTACCTATGCACCAACAATATCTACTATTCAAAATAGAGGTTATGTAGAGAAGGGGAGTGTTGAAGGTGAAGAAAGAAAGTATTCACAACTGATATTGAAATCAGATAAAGTTGAAGAAAAATCACTAACTGAATTAATTGGTTCTGATAAAGGAAAATTAGTCCCCACGGATATTGGGATGATTGTCAATGATTTTTTGGTGAATCATTTTGCACATATTTTGGATTATAACTTTACCGCCAAAGTGGAGAAAGATTTTGATGAAATTGCAGAAGGTCACGAAGACTGGCAAAAAGTATTAAAAGAGTTTTACCAGGATTTTCACCCTAATGTACTTGATGTTGAAGAGAATGCCATGCGTGCAAGCGGAGAACGTGTCCTGGGCACGGATCCAAAATCGGGAAGACAAGTGGCAGTTCGTTTGGGACGATTTGGTCCTATGGTACAAATTGGTACGGTAGAGGAAGAAGACAAACCATTATTTGCCAGTTTACTCCCGGAGCAATCCCTTTCTACAATTACCTATGAGGAGGCAATGGATCTTTTCCAATTACCCAGAAAATTAGGGGTATTTGAAGGAGAAGAAGTAGAGGCCAATGTTGGAAGATATGGCCCTTATGTTAGATTCGGCAAAAAATTTGTATCCCTGGACAAAGGCGAAAGTGCTTTTGATGTTGATTTAGAAAGGGCAATAGAATTAATTCGGGAAAAACAAAAAGCAGATGCTCCTGTAGCGGTTTATGAAAGTAAAGATGTTACCAAGGGCAAAGGACGTTTTGGACCTTTTATCAAATGGGATGGAATGTTCATAAATGTCAATAAGAAGTATGATTTTGATAATCTTACTCAGGCTGACATCATTGAATTGATAGAAAATAAAAAACAAAAAGAGGCGGAAAAGCTTGTCAAGGAATGGACTGATGAGGGTATCCGAATTGAAAAAGCGCGATGGGGAAGGCATAATATTATTAAAGGAAAGACCAAGGTAGAAATTGCCAAAGATGTAGATGCTGCCAAAATCTCGCTGAAAGATGCACAATCATTGCTCGAAAAGAAAAAATCATCAAAAAAGACCAAGAAAACCTAAGATTAGCTTACCCATATGGCATTCGATTTTTTACTTCCTGTAGATGAAATAGCCCTTGCACATTGTGAGCTATTACCACCCCAATCCCTTGGCAGGAATATTAATAAGCATACCGAGAAAAATGGGTTACCTGTTTTAGCCAATGCTTCTTTTGCCTTAATGGGTGTTCTGGAATCCAGAAATGCATTTGAAAAGAAGACAGAACGTCTGGATACTACTGAGATCAGAAATCAGATTTATAAGCTAATGTTGGGTAATTGGAATTCAGTTTTCGTGGATCTCGGTGATATAGAAGAGGGAGAATCAGTTGAGGATACTTATTTTGTGGTAAAGGAAATTGTAGCCGAATTACTTGAAGAAAATGTTATTCCTATAATTATTGGGGCCACTCAGGATATTACTTACCCTACTTATAGGGCCTTCGACAAAATTAAGGACATGGTAAATCTGGTGTCAATAGACAGCAGGTTCGATTTCGGTGCAGATGAGGAGCTTATTTCTTCACATTCCTATATGAGTAAAATAATTACCGATAAGCCAAACAATCTTTTTAACTTCTCAAATATTGGTTATCAGAGCTATTTTAATGCCCAGGAAGAAATAGATCTTATGGACCGTTTGTTTTTTGATGCATACCGCCTGGGAGAAATATCTTCAGACATTTCGCTGGCAGAACCAGTTTTGAGAAATGCACATATCGTAAGCCTTGATGCCCGGGCAATTAAAGCCGGGGAAATAGGCGGGTCAAAGAATTTTTCACCAAATGGATTCAATGGAAGAGAAATATGTGCAATAGCCAGATATGCCGGCATGAGTGATACTGTTGCAATATTTGGTATATATGAAAGTGAGAATACCGTTCAATCCTTTCAATTAATTGCACAGATTATCTGGTATTTTATGGAGGGCTTCAACTATAGAATAAAAGAAATGCCGAGTGCAAAAAGCAAAGACTTCAATAAGTTTAATGTACCTACTGAAACCGAGCAATTAATTTTTTATAAAAGTTTGCTTACGGAAAGATGGTGGGTTGAGATTCCATCAATTTTATCTTCACATAATAAAATAAATTCACCTGCGTTATTACCATGCACTGAACAGGACTATTTAGACGCATGTAATCAAAATATTCCCGAAAGGTGGTTCAAGGCCTATAAGAAAGGTTTTAACTAACATTAAATTATTTTAAAGGATAGACTGTTTTATACAATAAATTACTCAAAATGTAGTTTTAGAGAATAATCATTGTGAATACTGTTTATAGTCTTAATCGAAATTTAACCTAAAGTATGAAGAAGCTATTGTTATTATCTATAGCGTTTGTTTTTTTGCTCACAAGCTGTGGGTCTAAAACAAAAGGAGAACTAGTCGGAGTCCAAGGTAAAAAGTGGTATCCGGAAAAACCTTATGGAATGGAACTGATCCCCAGAGGATCATTTATCATGGGTAAAAGTGAGGAAGACATGGGAAAAGTTCTGAACGCTCCAACTAAAACTGTTACCGTACGATCTTTTTATATGGATGATACGGAAATAACGAACAGTGAATATCGCCAATTTGTAGAATGGGTGAAAGATTCCATCGTAAGAACTAAGTTGGCAATCCTCGCTGATGAATTAGGAATGGGTCCGGAAGACGGAGGCATTGGTGAATTTGCATTTAAAGATGCAGATACTACGAATATGTCTACCTATGACAAATATATGTTGGATAACTATTCCGGCATGGGTGAAACCGGATATGAAGGCAGAGGATTAAACAGGGATGAGGATTTGATCTGGGACACATCGGAATATCCTGATGAGTACTATACCGAAATTATGGATTCAATATATATTCCCGAAGAGGAATCGTATAATGGTCAAAGGACTATAGACGTTACAAAACTAAAATACAAGTACAACTGGATGGACATTGAAGCTGCGGCTCGTTCAAGAGATGCCAGAAGAAAAGATTTTATTAAGCACGAGGAATTGGAGATATATCCCGATACAACTGTTTGGATAAGAGACTTTCAGTATTCCTATAACGAACCAATGCATAATGACTATTTCTGGCATGATGCCTATAGTGATTATCCGGTTGTTGGTGTATCCTGGCAACAGGCCCAGGCTTTTTGCAACTGGAGGACGAAATTTAAAAATGACGATCAGAGGAGTAGAGGCAGACAATTCGTTAATGGGTTCAGATTACCTACTGAAGCTGAATGGGAATATGCTGCAAGAGGAGGAATCGAAAGTGGAACTTATCCCTGGGGTGGTCCTTATGTGATTAGTGATACAGGTTGCTTTATGGCAAACTTTAAACCACAGCGTGGTGATTACGCTGCTGATGCGGCTTTGTACACTGTAGAAGCCAAGTCTTATGAACCAAATGATTATAATCTTTACAATATGGCAGGAAATGTTTCTGAATGGACCAATTCCAGCTATGACCCAAATTCTTACGATTATGTATCTACTATGAATCCAAATGGTGGAGATTATGGAAACAAAAGAAAAGTAATTCGTGGAGGCTCCTGGAAAGATGTTGCTTATTTCTTACAGGTTAGTACCAGAGATTATGAGTATAGAGATTCTGCCAGAAGTTATATAGGTTTTAGGACCGTTCAAGATTATATGGGAGAAGAAGACTCAACACAGTAGTTTTTACGTACATAAATAAATCAAACAATAAACCAAATACTTATTTTTAACATTAAACTTAAATTAAATTTAGAATTATGGCACAGTCAAAATCAACAAAAAAATTATTTAACATGGCCTACGGGCTTGGAGCGTCGGTGGTTATCATTGGTGCGTTATTTAAAATCCTGCACTGGGAATTCGGACCTCTTACAGGTGGTCTTCTGCTAGCAGTAGGTCTTATTACGGAAGCACTTATTTTTGCAATTAGTGCATTTGAACCGGTAGATGATGAGTACGATTGGTCTCTGGTATATCCTGAATTAACAGGCGGAATGACTAGCGGTAAAAATGATGTTCAGGATGCTAAAGAGGCAGAAGGAATATTGTCTAGAAAATTAGACGAGCTTTTAAAAGAAGCTAACATAGACGCTAACCTAATGGAAAGCCTTGGCGAAAGCATTCGTAATTTTGAAGGTGCTGCAAAAGGTATCGCTCCTTCAGTGGATGCAATGGAATCTACCAAAAAATATTCTGATGAAATGGTAGAGGCAGCTTCTCAAATGGAGTCTTTAAACAGCTTATATAAGGTACAATTGGAAAGCGCTAGCAGACAAGCTTCTGTAAACGAAGAAGTTGTTCAAAATGCAAGTGCTCTTAAAGACCAAATGGAATCTCTTGCTTCCAATCTTTCTTCCTTAAATGGAGTATACGGAGGTATGTTATCTGCAATGAATAAAAACTAATTAGTGCATTAGTAAACCCAAATCAAAATTTTAATCAAAAACTAATTAGAAAACATGGCAGGAGGAAAATTGTCACCACGTCAGAAGATGATCAACTTAATGTATTTGATCTTCATCGCAATGCTGGCGCTAAATATGAGTAAGGAAGTTCTGGCAGCATTCGGTCTTATGAACGAAAAGCTGGAAGCTTCTAACGCAAAAACCACTGAGAACAACCTAGCGTTCTTAAATGGTTTAGAAACTAAAGCATCTGAAAATGCGGAAAAATTTGGTCCGCTACTGGAAGATGCCAAAAAGATTAAGGAATTGTCCCAGGAGTATTATGATTATCTCGAAGGGCTGAAAGGAAGAATGTTAGCCGAGATAAAAGATCCTAAGGATTATCAGGTTATGGATAAGTCTGATTATTTAGATCAGAAATTTTTTCAAGGTGATAACCTGGCTCCTGAAGGGAAAGAATTCTTAAAAAGGATTACGGATTACCGTACTCAGATTTCAGCTATTTTACCGGAAAGCATGAGCGAAGTGAAGGCTTCTGTTCAAACCAGATTTGAAACTGGCGATGCTAATGGTAAAGTTGAGAAGCGAGATGGTACCAAGCAGGATTGGATAAATTATCAATTCGAAGGTTTTCCGGTAGTTGCTTCTTTAACTAAGATTACACAGATACAAACTGATGTTAAGGCTACAGAGCAGGATGCTTTGAAATCTATGTTAGAAGGCCAGTTGACCAGTGAAGTATCTATGACCAATTATACTACGCTTTTAGAGCAGGAAAAATCAGCTTTTTATGCTGGTGAGAAGTTCCAGGGTGCAGTTGTATTAGGTCGTAAGGATGCTACAACAAGGCCAAATGAAGTTAATCTAACTTTAGATGGCAGAAAACTTAGTGAAGGTAAGGATTATGAGATCAAGAATGGTCAGGTAAAACTTTTAGTTAGTGCCGGAAACCCGGGAGATCATAAGATTGCAGGTAACCTGGTATTTATTCAGGATGGTGAGAGAACAGAAGTTCCTGTTTCTCAAACATTTGCCACGATCACTAAGCCTAATGCTGCATTAATTGCTGCAGATAAGATGAATGTGGTTTACCGCGGAGTATCTAACCCAATGTCGATTTCCATACCTGGAATTCCAAATAACAAGGTAAGCGCATCTGCACCAGGTCTTAAGAGAAGACAAGGTAGTAAGTATATCATGAACCCTGGAACAGGAAGAACAGTAACTATTGTCGCATCTGGTACTTTACCTGACGGACAACGTGTTTCCTCAAAATCTGAGTTCAGGATCAAGGATATTCCAAGACCTTCAGGATCTATTAGAGGAGAAACCGGTAGTGCTAAAATGCCTAGAAGAAACCTTGAAATTGCGACAATTGGCGCACTGCTTGAAGACTTCGATTTTGACTTGAATCTTGCAATTAGCGGATTTAAATTCAAAGTGCCTGGTCAACCAACAGTAAGTGTTAATGGCAACAAATTGGATAGTAGAGCTAAATCGGCCCTGAAAAGAGCTAAAAGAGGCGATGCTGTTCAGGTATTTGATATTCAAGCTTATATCACAAATAACAAAAGCTATAAACTGAAGAAGGTATCTCCGGTAATTGTGGAGATTACGAACTAAGAATAGTATAAATTATAATTTTATGAATTGGAAGAATGTTTTAATTGCTGGAGCTGTAGCGCTACTACCAATATCTATGATGGCACAGGCTAATATATTAAATGCCAAACTGCCTGAGGAAATTGGTAAAAAAACAGAAGCGCAAATAGCAGCGGATAATGATGCTCCGCTGCCATACGGCTACGTAGATGACAGGGATATACTTTGGTCTAAGACTGTATGGGAGGTAATTGATCTCGATGAAAGAGTAAATTTCCCACTGTACTATCCGCTTGACACCATAGATATTGGTGCGGACAGAAGGTCGTTATACGATGTTTTTATGAAAAACATTAAAAACGGTGAACTTACTGACGTATATGTAGATTCTTATTTTACTGAAAAAAGAAATTTGAGTGACCTGGAAGCTACATTGAAAAAAGTAGATACTACAGATCTTGGATATGAGCAAATCAATGCCGGTGAACAGCTTTCTCCCGAATATGTTAATCAAAGGGAACTTACTGCGGCTGATATTGAAGAGTATCGTATCAAAGGGATATGGTATTTTGATAAGCGACAGGGCGAATTGAAATATCGCATGTTAGGTATTGCCCCTGTAGCACCCGACGTAAACTTTATAGATGATGAATCTATGGATCCCAATGATAATAAAGTTGAACTTTTTTGGGTTTGGTATCCCAGTGCCAGAGAGATATTACATGAAGCCAAGGTTTTTAACCAACAAAACTCGGCGCAGCCAATATCTTTTGATATGTTGTTGAATGCCAGACGTTTTAATGGTCTTATCTATAGAGAAGACAATGTTCAGGGTGATCGTGTAATTAATGATTACATAGCCGATAATGCTCTGTTCCAGCTTCTTGAAGCAGATCGTATTAAAGAAACAATACGTGACAGGGAACAGGATATGTGGGCTTACTAGAAGTAAGTTTTGAATTCCAATTCAGATATAAAATAAAAAACGCTGCACCATTTGGTGCGGCGTTTTTTAATTTTACAAAATGGTAGATTACATAATAGTAGGTCTTGGCCTGGCCGGGATAGCATTTTGTGAAAGGCTTGAACAGCATAATAAAACCTTTGTTGTAATCAATGATGAATCACAAACATCATCTAATATTGCCGGCGGATTATACAATCCTGTTATTTTAAAAAGGTTTAGCCTGGCCTGGAAAGCAGATGAACAATTGGAGATGGTATCCCCATTTTACAAAGCCCTGGAGGATAAACTGGGAGAATCATTAGATCATAAAGTGCCCGTCTTAAGGATTTTTGCTTCCGTGGAAGAGCAAAACTTATGGTTTGAGGCGGCAGATAAAATAAAATTACAACCCTATCTTTCGACCCAATTACTCGTTAATAAAAACCCGTGTCTTCATGCACCATTTGGCTTTGGACAGGTCTTACATACCGGAAGACTAGATACAAAACGGTTGGCAAAACTCTATTCCGAATATTTGTCTAAGAAAAAGTGCTTATACAAAGAAACTTTCAACTTTGCTGATTTAAAGATAGGAACGAAGAGTATATCTTATAAAGCTCTAATTGCCAAAAGAATTGTTTTTGCAACAGGCTTTGGACTAAAAAGCAATGGGTATTTTAATTATTTACCACTTAATGGTACAAAAGGAGAACTTTTAACAATTAAAGCCCCGGCTCTTAAAGAACGGAGCGTTATTAAATCTTCAGTTTTTATTATTCCTGTAGGCAATGATCATTACAGAGTTGGAGCTACGTACAAATGGAAGGATAAAAGCAATGAACCAACTTCAGAGGCCAGACACGAACTCCAAACAAAGCTGGATACCTTTTTAAACTGTGATTATAAAATAACGAGCCATGTAGCCGGAATAAGACCCACAGTCGCAGATAGGAGACCTTTGGTAGGCAAACACCCGGTTTTTAATCATATGTACTTATTAAATGGTTTTGGATCAAGAGGAGTTATGATAGCACCATATGCTTCAGACCAGTTATATCAATATATAGAAAATGGCAGGTCTTTAGAACCTGAGATGGACATCTCAAGATATGACAAGGATTATATTAAAGTTTAATCAATGTGGACAGTTCCCGGATCGTATTTTATAAAGATGTTGATCCAAATATTTCTGGAAAGCCTGATGATAACCGGCATAAAGACAACCATTGTAACTACTATTGCAATAAATGTCTCTAGTAAACCAATACCAATTATTAAAAAAGCAATGACAAAGGCCGCTACTGCAAATGCTATTCCAACGGCATAGCTAACATACATCGCTCCATAGAAAAAGGACGGCTCAATTTTGTACTTAGTATTGCAGTGTGTGCAACGGTCATGCATTTTAAAAAGAGAACCCAGATGATAAGGATTAGTATCTTCATACATACTTTCTCCGTGGCATCTTGGACAACTTCCTGTTAAAATACTGTAGAGTTTGTTTCCTTTTTTTAACATTTGCAAAAGTTTAGGCAAAACTACAATTTTAAGAAGTTTATTATTGTAACACCAATTACAAAAAATGCTAAATATTCATAATCTTTCTGTTTCTTTTGGAGGAGAATACCTGTTTAAAGAAATCGCGTTTAGATTAAATGCGGGAGATAGGGTTGGGCTTATTGGAAAGAATGGCGCAGGGAAATCTACCCTGCTAAAACTTCTATCTAAAGAAATGAGTCCGGATTCGGGGACACTGGCCACAGAAAAAGATATAAAAATAGGCTGCCTAAAACAAGATCTTGATTTTGAATATGGAAGATCCGTCCTTGATGAAGCTTACGAAGCTTTTGTTGAATTAAAAGCACTTGAAAAGAAGTTGGAGAATATAAACCTGCAATTGGCTGAAAGAACGGACTACGAGAGTGATAAATACAATCAATTAATAATAGACTTAAATGATTTAACACATCAGTATGAAGTCCATGGAGGATACAATTATCAGGGACAGACAGAAAGAATCCTTTTAGGTCTTGGTTTTAAAAGGGAGGATTTTAATAAAAGTACAGATACATTTTCCGGAGGATGGCGGATGCGCATAGAATTGGCCAAATTACTCCTGCAGAATAATGATGTTCTCCTATTGGATGAGCCCACCAATCATTTGGATATTGATTCTATACTTTGGCTGGAGCAATTCCTGCTTAATTTTACCGGTGCACTGGTGTTAGTTTCTCATGATAGAATGTTTTTGGATAATGTTACCAACAGAACCATAGAAATATCTCTTGGTAGAATCTATGATTACAATAAACCGTATTCTAAATATTTAGAGCTAAGAGAAGAAATAAAAGAACAACAACTTAGCGCCCGTAAAAACCAGGAGAAAGAAATTCAGCAAACTGAGCGACTGATAGATAAATTCCGGGCCAAGGCTTCAAAAGCTTCTATGGCTCAGTCGCTGATTAAGAAACTGGACAGGATGGAGCGTATTGAGGTAGATGAGGATGACCTTAGTGCTATGAAATTGCGCTTTCCAATTTCTGTAACTCCCGGAAAAGTAATATTTGAAATGGAGAACCTTTCCAAAAGTTATGGTAATAAGGAAGTATTAAACGGTGTAGACATAATTTTAGAAAGGGACAGCAAAACAGCTTTTGTAGGCCAGAACGGGCAAGGGAAAACTACTTTGGCTAAAATCTTGGTAGGCGAATTGGAGTATCAGGGGAAACTAAAATCTGGTCATAACGTTGAGATAGGTTATTTTGCACAGAATCAAATGGAGTATCTGGATGGTGATAAAAACATACTTGACACCATGATTGATGCAGCAAATGAGAAAAACAGGAGTAAAGTAAGGGATATATTGGGCTCTTTTCTTTTTAGTGGGGATGACGTGGATAAATATGTCAAGGTTTTATCAGGAGGGGAAAGGAACAGGTTGGCTTTGGCTAAAATGTTGCTTCAGCCTTTTAATGTTCTTGTAATGGATGAGCCAACAAATCATCTTGATATTAAATCCAAACATATTTTAAAAGAAGCATTAAAACAATTTGAAGGTACTTTGATAGTAGTTTCACATGACCGGGATTTTTTGCAGGGACTTACCAATAAGGTTTATGAGTTTAAGGATAAAAGGATTAAGGAGTATTTAGGCGATATTGATTATTTTCTTGAACAGCGAAAAGTTCAGGATTTCAGGGAAATTGAAAAGAAACAAGCTATACCGACAAAGAAAGAAAAAAGCAATAGCAAACCTTCAGATTACGAAAGTCAGAAAAGATTAAAGTCGCTAAAGAATAAGTTAAGTACTATTGAGAGTACTATATCCTCATTGGAGAAAGAGATTGCCAAAATAGATCATGATCTGCTAATGGATTACGATGCTACAATCGCGATTCCCGATTTTTTTGACTCGTATCAGGCCAAAAAAAAAGAACTTGAGGCCTTAATGATAAGGTGGGAAAATACTACTTTAGAGCTTGAAAACACTGGGCCAGCCGACTAAAAAGTAAGGCAGAAAATTTTTCACAACAAAAAACAGGCCTTTCACAACAAAAACGCGCACTTCATCGACTAAATAGGTTGTTTATCTGCAAAACGTCGTATATTTGTAGGGTAATTCTTAAGTATTGTAAAGTTTTTATTTAAGTAAAGATACAACTATTTCTTAAAGCCAAATTTAATGAAAAAGCTGCTCCTACTTCTTGTTATTATAATGACAGCTAGTCAAGTGATAAATGCCAAGGTCAGCAAGGCTGAAAAGCAGGCCTTATTAGATCTATATGAGAGCACCAATGGAACTTCGTGGCTAAAACAATGGAACACAGACCAGCCGGTATCCGAATGGTATGGAGTTACGGTTGAAGGAAACCATGTAGTAGAGATAAATTTATTTCGTAACAACCTTTCAGGAATAATACCCCAGAGCATTGGTAACTTGAATCATCTAAGGATCCTGAACCTTGCATTCAATACCCTCAGTGGAGAATTACCCAATACCATTTCACAATTACAAAATCTGGAGATACTAAAAATTGAAATGAACAGATTGAAAGGAAACCTTCCTTCTGAGATAGGCAACCTGGTCAATTTGTTAGAGCTTACTGCTTTTAATAACTTTTTCTCAGGAAGTATTCCTGATAGTATTGGAGATATAGAGAATCTAAGGGTTTTAAATTTATCCAGTAATAATTTTGTGGGCCATATACCAGATTCAATAGGAAATCTAACCAGACTTGAAAGTCTCGGACTTTTTGAGAATGCACTTGATGGTGATATACCGCGAAACTTAGGGCAATTGGTTCTGCTCAAAGAACTTGTCCTTGCTAATAATCAATTAGGGGGGGCTATTCCTGCAGAATTTGGACAGTTAGCCAGTCTTAAGGTATTCCAAATTCAGAATAACAAATTTAATTCATACAAAAACCTGGAACTTATGGACACCAGAGAATTCCTGGTTTTTGATTACGATAAAGACGATGTAAAATTAGATTTCAAGGATGTCAATTTTTCCAAAACACGTATGGCAGATACGAAATTTGAAGACGATGAAGAACATTAGTAATTGACTTTATACTTTAGTTAGTTTGGCCAAAGGGATGCGATAAGCATCCCTTTTTGTTTTACGATAAATTAAAATAATTAGACATAATTTAAGTTTTATTTAACGTTAGTTGCATATGCAACTAATAAAATATAACGTTATATTTGCAGCATGAACAATTCGGATATTTTAGTAGATTTTGATACGTCAGTAGGTCGTTGGATAGGCAGTACTGCTAAGATGGTGGATAATTATTTGCACGAAGCTTTTCAAAGCCAGGGCCTTGATCTTAGTAAAGAACAAATGATTGTCCTTAAAAAATTACATGAAAATGATGGCCTTATTCAAAATGAATTGGCATATCTGACTTTAAGGGATAAATCTTCTTTGGCGAGATTACTGGCTAAAATGGAGCGTAAAAATTATATAACCAGGGAACAGGATGAATTTGACAAGCGTGTAAACAGGGTTTTTATTACCGAAACCGGCAGAACAACATTTAGATTAACACGCCCCATAATAGTTGGACTAAAAGAAATCATGGAAAAAGATATTAAGGAAGAAGAAATATATCAACTTACAAATACGCTGAAGAGTATTCAACGAAACATTAGCTCCGAAGAGGCCCAAATTTAATAACAAAACAATGAGAAAAATTATTTTATCAATATTAGGAATCTTAATTATAGTAGCCTCGTTTTTTTTGGCTAAGCAAATTATCAACAGTAAAACCCGGCCAAGGGCGAAAGTAGAAAAAGTTGTAAAAACTGTTTTTACTGAAACTGTTACCAATAGGACAGTTCCTATTATAGTTCCGGCCAATGGTAATCTAATGGCAAAAAGGAGAGTGGAACTCTATGCTGAAGTTCAGGGGGTATTCCAAAAAACGAATAGACTTTTTAAAGCAGGACAACCCTATAGAAAAGGTGAGACAATTATTAAAATAGATGCAGCCGAATATTATGCAAGTGTACAGTCGGCTAAGAGTAATTTATACAATTTGATTACTTCTATTATGCCCGATCTTCGTTTGGACTACCCGGAAGTATTCCCTAAATGGCAAGCTTATTTAAGCGAATTTGACCTCAACAGAACCACACCTCCACTTCCGGAAATGACAACTGAAAAAGAGAAATTCTTTATTTCGGGCCGTGGTATTCTCACAAACTATTACAATGTCAAAAATCAGGAGCAACGTTTACGAAAATACAGTATTTCTGCTCCGTTCAATGGTATACTCACTGAAGCGCTCGTTACAGAGGGTTCGCTGGTTAGATCCGGGCAGAAATTGGGAGAATTTATCAATACAGACACCTATGAATTGGAAGTTTCCATCAGTAAAACATATAGTGACCTTTTAAAACTTAATGAGCATGTAGACCTTGTTAATCTCGATCGTACTAAAACGTACAAAGGTGTTATTTCCAGAATTAACGGGAATATTGATTTGGCTACACAGACTATTAAGGCCTTTATTGAGGTAAGCGATCCGGATTTAAAAGAAGGGATGTATCTCGAAGCAAACCTTAATGCCAAACAGGAAACGGATGCGATCGAAATAGACAGGAGCCTTTTGCTGGAGAACGATCAGATTTTTGTGGTACGGGATTCATTACTTGATCTTATTGATGTGAGGCCCGTATATTTTTCGGACAAAAAAGTTGTGCTAAAAGATGTCCCCGAAGGTATTTCAATACTAACCAAACCTGTTGTTGGCGCTTTTGACGGAATGTTGGTAAAAAAATATAAAAGAGAAACAGCAAAAATAGAAAACTAATGAGAAAAGTAATCTCGTATTTCATAAAATATCACGTTGCCGTAGATGTAATAATTATTGCTTTTTTCATTTTCGGAATTGTTGGAGCTACTTCTTTAAAATCTTCGTTTTTTCCATTAACGGATTCAAAGAATATCTCAGTAAATATAACCTACCCTGGCGCATCTCCACAGGAGATAGAAGAAGGTATTGTTTTAAAAATTGAGGATAATCTTAAGGGCTTAGAAGGTGTTGACAGGGTAACCTCAACTTCAAGAGAAAATAGTGGAAATATAAACGTTGAAATTGAAAAAGGCCGCGATATAGACTTTATGCTGCTGCAAGTGAAGAATGCGGTAGACAGAGTGCCTACATTCCCTACAGGCATGGAACCATTAATTGTTTCAAAATTAGAAGCAGTAAGACAAACTATTAGTTTTGCAATTAGTGGTGAAAATATTCCTCTGGTAACCCTAAAACAAATAGCCCGTCAGATTGAAAACGATATTCGGTCAATTGATGGCATATCTCAGATATCTATTTCTGGGTTTCCACAAGAAGAAATTGAAATTGCAGTTAATGAAAATAATCTTCTGGCGTATGGTTTGTCTTTCTCTGAGGTTGCAAGTGCAGTTTCCAATGCCAATATTCTCGTAACCGGAGGGAACATAAAAACAAGTGAAGAGGAATACCTGATACGCGCAAATAACAGGTCCTATTATGGTGATGAACTTTCAAATTTAATCATAAGAGCTGATGCCGCCGGACAGACAGTTCGCCTGAAGGATATAGCAATTATAAGGGATCGGTTTTCTGAAACACCTAATGCATCTTATTTCAACGGAGACCTTTCCGTACGAACTACTATTACAAGTACGAATACAGAGGATCTTATTTCTTCTGCGGAAAAAGTTCGCAATTATATTGAAGATTTTAACCAGAAAAATAATAATATTCAGTTAAGTGTTGTTAGTGATCTTTCAAATACACTTACACAACGTACCCAACTACTTACGGAAAACGCCATAATTGGTATGATCCTGGTACTTCTTTTTCTATCTGTATTTCTCAATACAAGGTTGGCTTTTTGGGTAGCATTTGGATTACCTGTTGCCTTTTTGGGGATGTTTATTTTTGCAGGTTTTTTCGATGTTACCATAAATGTTCTGTCCCTTTTTGGGATGATTATAGTCATCGGGATTCTTGTAGATGACGGGATTGTAATTGCCGAAAACATATATCAACATTATGAGAAAGGAAAGACTCCGGTACAAGCTGCGATAGATGGAACTATGGAGGTAATCCCTCCTATTGTATCTGCAATTATAACAACAATACTTGCGTTCTCGATATTTTTATTCCTGGACGGACGGATAGGGGAGTTCTTTGGAGAAGTTTCTGTAATCGTCATACTAACTCTTGTAGTTTCCCTTGTAGAAGCCCTTATAATACTGCCGGCTCACCTGGCACACTCCAAAGCCCTGCAGGCAGAAGATAAAAGACCAAAGACAGGGCTAGCCAAAATATTTTCAAAGCTTAGAGCTATCAATAAAGGTGGAGATCAGATTATGATTTGGTTTCGGGATAAGGCCTATAGTCCCACATTAAAATTTGCCTTGAAATACAAATTATTAACCTTTTCCTTTTTCGTTTTTGCATTAATTCTCACTTTCGGATCTATTGGCGGAGGAATTATTAGAACGGCATTTTTTCCCAGAATAGCCAGTGACAGGGTTCAGGTAGAATTACTTATGCCAAATGGCACCAATGAAAAAATAACAGATTCCATCATAACCTTAATTGAGGAGAAGGCAGAAATTGTCAATCAGGAACTAACAGAACAATATCTTCAAGGCACTGGTAAAGAACTTTATGAAAATGTAATAAAAAATGTAGGACCCGGATCTTCGGCGGCAACCCTTACCATTAATCTATTGCCGGGTGAGGAACGTCCGAATGAAATTCGGTCAGATGTTGTTACGAAAAGACTACGAGAATTGGTTGGACCCGTAATAGGCGTTGAAAGTCTTATATATGGCTCAGGAGGTAATTTTGGAGGTGACCCGGTATCTGTTTCGCTATTGGGGTATAACATTCAGGAATTAAAGGCAGCAAAAGAGGAGTTGAAAAATGCAATGATTAATAATCCTGACCTTAAGGATATTTCAGATAATGATCCGGCAGGGATTAAAGAAATCCGCCTGGAACTCAAGGAAAATGCATATTTGCTTGGTCTTAATTTAAGGACGGTAATGAATCAGGTTCGGGCTGGATTCTTTGGAACTCAAGCCCAGCGATTTCAAAGAGGCCAGGATGAGATAAGGGTTTGGGTAAGATATGATCGCGAAAACAGATCTTCAATAACAGACCTGGATGAAATGCGGATAGTTACTCCAAATGGAAGTAGAATACCTTTAAAAGAAATTGCCACCTATACTATTGAACGTGGAGATGTGGCTATCAATCATTTAGATGGCCAGCGTGAAATTCAATTATCATCAGATCTTAAAGATGCCAAAAAGGTTAGTGCAACGGATGTGATGACTGAAATTCGGACGGAAATCATGCCTGAAATTTTAGCCAAATATCCAACGGTTACACCTTCCTATGAAGGTCAAAACAGAGAAGCCGGAAAACTCGTAGGCTCACTGCGCTTTGTTGGTCTAACCGTATTGTTTTTGATTTATGTTACCATAGCCTTTACCTTCCGAAGTTTTAGCCAACCTTTAATGCTTATCTTATTGATACCATTTAGTTTAACTGCAGTCGCATGGGGGCATTGGATTCATGATTTCCCAATTAATATTTTGTCAATGTTGGGTATTATTGCTCTTATTGGGATTATGGTGAACGATGGACTTGTGCTTATAGGAAGATTTAACAATAACCTGAGATCCGGGATGACGTTTGATGATGCCATGTATGATGCAGGTCGCTCCCGATTCAGAGCTATCTTTCTAACTTCGTTGACCACCATTGCAGGATTGGCTCCGTTAATACTGGAACAAAGCAGACAAGCACAGTTTCTTATTCCTATGGCTATTTCAATTGCCTATGGGATAGCTTTTGCTACAGTGCTAACACTGGTAATGTTACCAATATTTTTATCGTTCAGTAATAAGGTTAAGGTAAATGCTAAGTGGTTGGCAACGGGTAATAAAGTGCCAAAAGAACTTGTGGAACGAGCCATAAAAGAGCAAAAGGAAGAACTGCACCAACAGAATCAGTTAGTAACCAAACTTATTAAAGAATCTCCGAACAGTTCGGTCAAAGGAGAAAACAAAAAACAAGCTTCAATTGAACTAGAAGGTAAGGAAAAATGAAAAACTATATCTGGATTATTGTGCTTTTAGCATTGAATATTAATGCTAATGCACAGGAAAGCTTATTGTCAAAAAGTGAGGCCATTAATCTCGCTTTAGAGCAGAATTTTGGAATAAAAGTTGCCGAAAATACGGTAGAAATTGCAGATAATAACCAGGGGATTTTAAATACCGGGTTTTTACCTATTCTTTCCGGCGTAGCCAATGCAAGTTTTGCCGAGGATAATAATACTATCGAATTTCCCGGTCAGGTTGATGAAAATGGAAATCCCCGCCCGGATGTAGAAATTAACAATGCAGAAACGAAACGTTATGGTGCGAGTTTAAATCTCAATTATACCTTATTTGATGGGTTGGGGCGTACCTACAATTATAAAAGGTTAAAGGAACAGTACCAACTAACGGAATTACAGGCGAGGGAAACCATTCAGAGCACAATACTTCAGCTGCTCAGCATTTATTTTGAGGTAGCCCGGTTATCCGAAAATGAGTTTGCCCAAAAGGAGGCATTAGAGGTTTCGAAAGACCGGATTAAAAGGGCGGAATATTCTTTCGAGTACGGGCAAAACACTCAGCTTGATGTATTAAATGCTGAGGTAGATGTAACTAACGACAGTATCATCCTCCTGAATACAAAGCAATTATTAGAAAATACCAAAAGAGATTTAAATGTTGTACTAAATCAGGATATGTCTATTGATTATGCAGTAGATACCTTAATAAATTTTATTCCCATGCTGGAAATTCAGGCAATGGTAGACGATGTTTCCTTAAACAATCTGGCAATCCTGCAAACTGAAAGGAATTTGGCAATAAATGAATATGATATAAAGGTGAGTAAATCGGGTTATTTACCGGTAATTGGTTTGACTGGTTCTTATGGATGGAATTTAAACCAGAACCCTGCATCCGCATTCTTTCCCGGCACCATTAATAACAATCAAAATTTTTCTGTTGGGGCCGGTCTTACCTGGAACCTTTTTGATGGAGGAAACACCACGGTGCAGGTTCGTAATGCAAAAATTCTTTACGAAAATCAGGAATTGTTAAAGAAGCAGGTTGAACTGGAAGTTGAAAGGGATATCCAAAATGCATTGGAAACTTATAAGAACAGGTTGGCGATTTATGAAATCCAGGAGAAAGCGGTAATTACCAATCAGAATAACTTTGAAAGATCAAGGGAACAATACCAATTGGGTAGAATTACTTCAATTGAATTCAGGCAGGCACAAATAAATCTTTTAACTGCACAAACAACTAAAAACCTCGCTAAATACGATGCTAAACTGGCCGAATTACAGCTATTGGATTTAACCGGTCAGTTGCTGAATGTAGATTTTTAATATTTCATAAATACTGTCTATAACTTAATTTTGAATAACTGAAATGTATGAACATTTTTTTCAGTGTCCTTATTGCTGGGAAGAAATTTCTATGCTGTTAGATCCTTCCATTAAACAGCAGAAATACGTGGAAGATTGCGAGATTTGCTGTAATCCTATAGAGTTAACCATAGAATTTAGTGACGGCAACCCTGAAAGTTTCCAGGCTAATAATCTGGAACAATAAGCTTTTTCGTATTACCCTTTTGTTGATTTGTATAAATAGTCTATTTACTTCATAAAAAAGATATAGTTAAGAGGTTTTGATTATCTTACCTGGCGGAAAACTTTATTAGTAGCAATTATTCCATTTTCCCTTTTGATAAGAATTGGCTTTTAATGTATAATTTATGAAAGGACTTGATACATTAGACTGGGTAGTAATAACGATCTATTTTCTTCTATTACTGGGAGTTGCATGGTGGGTTATAAAACAAAAACAAAAGAATACTGAGGATTATTTTCTTGCCGGACGTAACATTGGGTGGTTTATCGTTGGGGCCTCCATTTTTGCTTCAAATATAGGATCTGAGCATGTTGTAGGCTTGGCGGGCAATGGAGCCGGAGATAAAATGCCTTTGCTTATTTATGAGTTACATGCCTGGATTGTTTTAATGCTGGGCTGGGTTTTTCTTCCTTTCTATGCGCGCAGTGGGGTTTTTACAATGCCGGAATTCCTTGAAAAACGATTTGATTCAAGATCAAGATGGGTATTATCTGTGGTGTCTTTAATAGCTTATATATTGACCAAAGTTTCTGTCACAATCTATGCTGGTGGCGTAGTGGTTTCAGCTCTGCTGGGAATTCCTTTTTGGATTGGCGCAGTTGCTACAGTAGTCCTTACAGGGATATATACAGTTTTGGGAGGGATGCGGGCAGTGGTTTATACAGAGACTATTCAGGCGATAGTATTGGTCCTGGGTGCGGGAATACTGACATTTTTGGGATTAGAGGCCGTGGGAGGATGGGGCGAGTTAAAGCAAACCATTGGACCGGAATATTTTAATATGTGGCGCCCTAATTCGGATCCGGATTACCCCTGGCTACCCCTCTTTATAACCAGCACAGTTGTAGGTATCTGGTATTGGTGCACAGATCAGGTAATTGTACAAAGGGTGCTTGCTGCCAAAAACATAAAAGAGGGTAGGAGAGGAAGCATTTTTGGAGCACTTTTGAAACTCATGCCCGTGTTCCTTTTTTTAATACCGGGAGTAATTGCACTGGCATTAAAAATTAAGGGAGAGCTCCATTGGGAAAGTCCGGATGAAGCATTTCCGGTATTGATGAGCAATTTAATGCCTTCAGGACTTCGGGGATTGGTTGCAGCGGGTCTGTTGGCCGCCTTAATGAGTTCACTTGCTTCTGTATTTAATTCATGTTCTACATTATTTACCCTCGATATTTATAAAAAACTTAGACCGGAAAAGCCGGAAGAAGAATTAGTAAAAACAGGGCGAATTGCCACCTTTTTTGTGGTTGGTCTTGGGCTTTTATGGATTCCGATTATTACGACACTATCCGACGGCCTTTATGAATACCTTCAGAATGTACAGGCCTATATTTCTCCCCCAATTGCTGCTGTTTTCTTGTTGGGTATTTTTTACAAGCGCATTAATGCCAACGGCGCTATTGCCACTTTAATTGGTGGTTTTATCATTGGTTTTGGCAAGCTTACCCTGGAGATTGTAAAATCGGGCTTTGCTGAAGGTAGTTTTCTTTATGCCATTGCAGATATAAATTGGCTGGTTTTTGGAGCTTATTTCTTTGCAATGTGCATTGGAATTGCAGTTGCTGTCAGCATGATGTATCCGGCTCCTACACAGGCACAATTGCAAGGCCTTACTTTTGGCACAATTAGCTCGGAACAAAGGGCCGAAAACAAAGCTAGTTACAATTGGGTGGACATTGTTACTTCTATATTGATTCTCGCAATTGTAGTATATATCATGATTTCATTTAGCACACTTGCATTATAGATATATCCTGCTCTATGAAATAAATGAGGATTAAATTTAAAAAATTTATAAATTGAATGCAGATGCGTTCCTTACTCCTGTTTTTATTGATTTTTATAGTTAGCTGCAATTCAGAAAAGGATAATAAACCTAATGTGGTTCTCTTTGTTGTAGATGATCTGGGTTGGACTGATTTGTCGAGCTATGGGAGCGATTTATATCAGACCCCAAACGTGGATAAGCTTGCTAAAAATGGGATGCTATTTACAGACGCATATTCTACATGTACGGTTTGTTCACCATCAAGAGCAAGTATAATGACCGGTAAATATCCGGCCCGGATCAATTGTACGGATTGGATCAGTGGACATAAAAAACCCTTTGCCAAATTGAAGATTCCGGACTGGACCCAATATATGGCGCAGGAGGAAACCACATTGGCTGAAGTATTCAAAAAGGCCGGTTACAAAACAATCCATATAGGGAAATGGCATTTGGGAGAAGAAGACAAATACTGGCCTGAATTTCAGGGATTTGACATCAATATAGGTGGCTGGTCAATGGGTGCCCCGCAAAAAAGGAATGGAGGAAATGGCTACTTCCCACCTTATTTAAACCCCCGGTTGAGTGATGGCCCGGAAGGAGAATACCTTACCGAACGATTAGGAGATGCAGCCTTGGAATTTATTGAAGAAAATAAGCAGGAGAAGGCACCATTTTTTATGAACTTCTGGTTCTATAACGTACATACCCCCCTACAGGCGAAAGACGATAAGATAAAAAAGTACGAAAAACAGATTAAGCAGGGCGCCAATCATGAAAATCCTGTATACGCCGCCATGGTTGAACATATGGATGATGCTGTTGGTAAAGTATTAAACAAGCTGGAGGAAAGTGGGATGCTTGAGAATACCATTGTTATTTTTACCAGTGATAATGGAGGACTTAGGGGGAATTACGAAAATAACAGGAAAAAAGTTACCTCTAATTTACCATTGCGTTCAGGAAAAGGAGATGTCTATGAAGGAGGTGTCCGTGTTCCCTTTATTGTTCATTGGCCCAATAATATTTTGGAAGGACAGGTTGCTGATACCCCCATAACTTCTGCAGATATTTTTCCAACAATTCTAGGACTAACAGGTGTTAAGATAAATGAGCAATCTGCTGAAAATATAGATGGGATAGATTTTGCGCCTCTTTTAACCTCTGGAGATGATATTCACAGGGATGCTATATACTGGCATTATCCGCATTATCACTTGGAGGGGGCAAAGCCTTATAGTGCAATTCGCAAAGGCGACTGGAAGCTAATTGAGATTTTTGAAAATAGGGAGCTGGAGCTATATAATCTTAAAGAAGATATTGGTGAGAAAAACAACCTGAGATTACGATATCCGGAAAAGGTGGTTGAACTTCAAAACGATTTAAATAGCTGGCGAAAAGATGTAAATGCACAATTACCAAAAACCAATCCTCAATTTATGGAGGAATATGAACATCATTGGAAAGCTGGGCAATGGAGAAATAGATCAGATGCGGAATTTTTGGAACATTTAAAGAAGGATAACTAATGAAGAAAACTGTAATATTCCTTCTGGGGTCATTTATTGTATTATCCTGCTCGGAAGTAAAGCAGAAGGAAGAACTAAGGCCCAATATCATTTATATCTTGGCAGATGATTTGGGTTATGGTGATTTGAGTTGCTATGGACAGCAAAACTTTCAAACGCCCCACCTGGATAATCTTGCCACGCAAGGCATGAAATTTACACAGCATTATAGTGGGTCTACTGTTTGTGCACCTGCCCGGTCTTCTTTAATGACCGGATTGCATACAGGACATACACCCATACGGGGAAACAAGGAGTTAGAAATTGAGGGACAAGTTTCTTTACCCGCATCATCTTTAACTCTTGCTGAATTACTCAAAGAAGCGGGTTATAAGACAGGAGCTTTTGGAAAATGGGGCCTCGGCTTTATTGGTCAGGAAGGAGATCCTAATAAACAGGGTTTCGATGAGTTTTATGGTTATAATTGTCAGCGTATGGCACACAGGTATTATCCTCCCTATTTATGGCAAAATGGTACAAAAGTATTTTTAAATGGAAATGATTGGACTAATACCGTTACTTATGCTCCGGATAAAATTCAGGAAGCTACGTTGCGGTTTATTGAACAAAATAAGGACACAACATTTTTTGCATATGTTCCATTAGTGCTGCCTCATGCTGAATTGATTTCACCCAGTGACTCGCTCTTGCAACAATTTCAGGGGAAATTTACAGAAAAACCTTATTTGCCAACAAATCCCTATACTTCTGATTATGGTCCGGACATTATACCACATCAATATTGTTCTCAGGATTCACCTTATGCTGTTTTCGCTTCTATGGTAACCCGCCTGGATGCATATGTAGGACAAATAGTAACTAAATTGGAAGAGCTTGGAATTAAGAAGAACACAATAATTATGTTCGCCAGTGATAATGGTCCTCATGAGGAAGGTGGCGCAAATCCTGAATTTTTTAATAGTGCAGGCGGTTTGCGGGGAGTAAAGCGGGATCTCTATGAAGGAGGTATTCGTACACCTATGATCGTAGTTTGGCCGGATAAAGTAAAGGCCGGATCAACCTCAAATCATATTTCCGCATTTTGGGACATAATGCCAACGTATGCCGAAATTGTGGGGGTTCAATTAAAATCGGAAACAGATGGGATCTCTTTTTTGCCCGAATTATTGGGCCAAACGGCCCAAAAAAAGCATGAATATCTCTATTGGGAATTTAGTGAAAGAGGCGGAAGACAGGCTATCCGGATGGGTGATTGGAAAGCCATAGTATACGATTTGCAAAAAGATCCCAATCCAAAAATTCAGCTTTACAATCTGGCAGAAGATGAATTTGAAAATAATGATATCTCCTCCGAACATCCGGAAATAGTCAGTAAAATGAGCCAATTGATGAAAGATGTAAGAGTAGAATCACCATTATTTCCATTGTTTAATTAAAAGATCCTTACTGTTATGTTTTCTGCCCAATCAAATTAAATTCAGGTCATGAAAAAAATAAAAATATGTCTGATAGGTCTACTTTTCTTTTGCTGTAAGGAACATAATTCCAACGTAAGTCAATTGACCCAAAACCCAAATGTAATTATTGTTTTTACGGATGATCAGGGCTACGGAGATTTGGGATATCATGGAAACCCGATACTGCAAACACCAAATCTGGATGCTTTTGCAGAAGCATCCCTGGAACTTACAAACTTCCATGTAGGGACTACTTGTTCACCAAGCCGGGCAGGTTTGTTAACCGGTCGGAATGCCAATAGAAATAATACATGGCATACCATTGCAGGATGTTCTATCCTCTCAGCGAACGAAGAAACCATAGCAGAGGTTTTTGAGAATAATCAATATGAGACAGCGATGTTCGGGAAGTGGCACTTGGGGGATAATTACCCTTACCGTCCTATAGACCGGGGATTTCAACATGCCTTATACCACGGAGGAGGCGGTATTGGTCAGACCCCGGATTATTGGGGAAATGATTATTTCAATGACACCTATTTCCGTAATGGAAAGCCGGAGAAATTTAATGGATATTGCACAGATGTATGGTTTAACCATGCCATCGAGTTTCTGGAAGAAAGAGAAAGTAGAGAACCATTTTTTATGTATTTGGCCTCAAATGCTGCGCATAGTCCATTTAATGTACCGGATGCCTTTGCAGAAATGTATGAGGATGCTCCTTTGAGTGAAGAACAAAAACGTTTCTATGGGATGATTACCAATATTGACCATAATTTTGGCAGATTGATTGAATACCTCAAGAAAAACAAGCTATTTGAAAACACGATCTTGATTTTCACAACAGACAATGGAACGGCCAGGGGGATCTCCCATCTAAAGGATAAAGATAAAGTACTTGGCTATAACGCGGGTTTAAGAGGAATTAAAGCAAGTCATTATGACGGGGGTCATAGGGTTCCATTTTTTATAAGCTGGCCAGATGGTGAACTGCTGGAAAAAAAAGAAATCAACGAGCTAGTTGCTCATGTAGACCTCTTGCCTACTTTGGCCAAGTTGTCAGGAATTTCGTGGACACCGAAGAATCCTGTAGATGGGACTAATGTTGCCGGAATTTTAAAAGGAGATGGTCAAGGTCTAGATAGAATGTTGGTGGTTGATACACAGCGGAACCAGTGGCCGGAAAAAGGAAGAAACAGTTGTGTGATGTCTACTCAATGGAGATTAATTGATGGTAAAGAACTTTATAACACGATTAACGACCCCGGACAGATGAATGATTTGGCAGAAGAACATCCGGATATTGTAACCAAAATGAATGCCTTTTATGAGCAATGGTGGGATAGTGTGTCACAAGATTTTGCCTACGCTCAAATACCGGTTGGCCATCAGGAACACAATCCTGTAAGGCTTACAATCCATGACATGCATACCGATGACAATCTTCCATGGAATCAGCTGCTGATCCGCGAAGGGGAGATGGATCCTGATGGATTTTATAGTATCAATATAATTAAAGATGGCACCTATCAATTTAGGTTGAGGCGCTATCCTGCTGAATCTGAATTGGCAATTAATGATGTGGCACAGAAAACCCCCTCAACTTTGTACACCGATGGAGCTCCTGAAGGTAAATCATTAAAGGCTATAAAAGCCATTGTTGCTTTAGATAGCATAATAATGCAAACAGACGTAAATGATGATCAGCCCTATGCCGTGTTGGAAGGTAAACTTCGGAAGGGCAGCTATAAATTGAAAAGTAAATTTATTTCTTCTGATGCCAAGGAATTTCCAGTGTATTTCACAACAATTGAATCTATAGAACCCAACTGATTGAATTAATATGAAAAATATAACCTTATGGGCCATTCTGCTATTACTTTTTTCTTGTAGTGAGGAAAAAAAGAAAGAAAATGCGCAACCCAACATCGTCTTTATTTTTGCGGATGATTTAACTTATTCGGCAATTAATGCTTTAGGCAACAAAGAAATACAAACTCCTAACATAGATCGATTAGTCAATGCAGGTACAACTTTTAGCCACGCCTATAATATGGGGGCATGGAACGGAGCCGTGTGCTTAGCTTCGCGGGCAATGATAATATCGGGCAGAAGTGTATGGAATGCAGATAAATTTAGACAGGAGTGGCTTCTGGGCAGGGGTCTTGATCAAACCTGGGGAAAACTGATGGAGAATGCAGGATACAATACCTATATGACAGGGAAATGGCATGTTGATGCAAAGGCGGAAGATGTTTTTCAAAATGTAGTCCATGTGAGACCGGGTATGCCCAAAGATGCCTGGAAAAATGATGAAATGATAGAGAATTTCAAAAGCATTGCAGGTACCGATACATCACCCGGCAAGTTTATGCCTGTTGGTTATAACCGACCGATAAGCGAGGCAGATTCAAGCTGGTCAGCTGCAGATACGAAATATGGTGGGTACTGGGAAGGAGGAAAACACTGGAGTGAAGTCTTAAAGGATGATGCGCTTGGTTTTGTAGCCAACACTAAAAAAAGTGATAAACCCTTTTTTATGTATCTTGCTTTTAATGCGCCACATGACCCAAGGCAGGCACCTCAGGCCTACCTGGATAAATACCCCATGGAAAATATCAGTGTTCCCAAAAGCTTTTTGCCTGAATATCCTTTTAAAGATGGCATTGGGAATGGCCCTGATTTAAGGGATGAAGCATTGGCTCCTTTTCCAAGAACAGAATATGCTATCAAAAAACACATACAGGAGTACTATGCAATAATAACCCATTTGGATGATCAGATAGGGGCTATTTTAGATAGTCTGGAAGAAAGTGGGCAAATGCAAAATACTTATATCATTTTTACGGCAGACCACGGGTTGGCAATGGGCAGGCATGGGTTGCTTGGCAAACAGACGCAGTTTGATCACAGTATTCGCGCACCTTTTGTTATAATGGGACCAAATGTGCCTAAAGGGAAAATTATTTCTTCGGATATTTATTTGCAGGATGCTATGGCTACGAGTCTGGAATTGGCCGGAATACAGAAACCTGGTTACATTTATTTTCACAGTTTGATGGATTTGTTGGAAGGAAAGCGGGATAAAAGCGCCTATAATGGCATTTATGGAGGTTATGTAGACTTACAAAGAATGATTCGCAAGGAAGGATTCAAACTTATTGTATACCCTAAGCTGGACAGGGTCTTATTATATGATATGGAAAACGACCCTGAGGAAATTAATGATCTCTCAGATGAACCATCTTATCAGGCTAAAGTTGACGGACTTTTTCAGGATTTATTAGAATTACAGCAGCAGTTGAATGATACACTCAATATAAGCCATTTAAGAAAAAAGAATGATTTATAAAAATCTGAGAATTCAATTGTTGGCCAGGATAAATCTTTGAGGTTGACTGCCTATCTTATTTTGTTTTAAGACCAAAGCTGGTTTTTATTTGAATGAATTCTATAAGTTCTGTAACCATAAGTTCCCACAACAAAAAAGCATATAAGTGGCAATACAAACGAAAAATTTACTTCGGGAACTCCAAGAATTTCAATGTCGGTATAACCCGAACCACCAAAGTCCAAAATTGAACCCTGGAGAACAGGCATAATGGCTCCGCCTACTATGGCCATTACTAAAAATGCCGCCCCAAATTTAGAATCTTCGCCAACCCCTTCTAAAGCAATTCCATAAATTGTGGGAAACATAACCGACATACACAATGAAATACCCACAAGGGAATATAAGCCCATCATCCCCGGTATAAATATCGCCCCCAGGGTGAATGCAATGGCCCCAAAAGCGAAATACATCAGCAATTTACCTGAAGGGACATATTTTAGTAAATAGGTACCGATCCAACGGCCAATTAAAAAGAGGATCAATGCCCAATAGGCGTATGTTACGGCACTTCGGTTGTCAATTCCCAGGGTTTCTGCATATTGATAAATATAGGTCCAGCACATAATCTGAGCCCCAACATAGAACATTTGTGCTATTGTGCCTTCTACAAACTTTTTATTCCGAAATAGACGCTTTACTGCAGAAGTTACTGAACCCCCCGCTTCTTCTTTTTTCTCGGGCATCTTAACGAGCGCAATAAGAACAAGCATGAATAATACAAATAAGCCCAGAATGACATATGGGTTGCGTACAACCATTAAATCTGATGATCTTACAGCTATTTTTGCGGTTTCTGAAAGTGTATCATATATTGTATTTCCTTGAGCGTCCAGGTCATCTGACTGCAGAGAACCTAGAATAAATGTTTGCGCTATAAATAAACCCGTTAGGGCTCCTATTGGATTAAATGCCTGTGCGAGGTTTAATCTGCGTGTTGCTGTTTCTTCATCCCCCATGGATAATATAAAAGGATTAGCAGTGGTTTCAAGAAAAGCCAAACCAAAGGTTAGTATGTACAATGCTGCCAGAAAAAACCCAAATTCTTCATAGGCCGCGGCAGGGTAGAATAAAAGGGCACCTATGGCATACAGGATAAGCCCCAGGATGATTCCTTTCTTATAGGTGTATTTTTTAACAAACATGGCTGCCGGAAAAGCCATAGTAAAGTATCCGCCATAAAAAGCCATCTGAACCCAGGATGCCTGGGTATTGTTCAATTCCAAAATCTTTTTAAAAGCAGATACCATGGGATTCGTAATATCATTGGCAAATCCCCATAAAGCGAATAAAGAAGTTATTAATATAAATGGGATTAACACCTGCTTAGAGACTACCGGTATTCTCTTCTTGTTTTCCATAATGATTATTTCCTGACTAGTTTAATCATTTTCTTGTGTTAATAGTGATCTATCCAGATGAACGTAACCTCCGTCCACAGTGATAAATTGCCCGGTTGTATGTGAAGATTTATCAGAGATAGTAAACAAACAGGTATTTGCTATTTCCTGCGGCGTGGTCATTCGGTTTTCCAGGGGAATATTTTTTATAATCGATTTAAGTTTTTGGTCTCCATTATCAATAGATTCTATCCAGCTTTTATAAGAAGGTGTCCAGCACTCTGATATAATCATGGCATTAGAGCGAATACCATATTGAATGAGGTCTACAGCCCATTCCCGAGTAAGCCCCAATACGCCCCCTTTGGCAGCAGCATAGCCCGATGTTCCTCCCTGTCCGGTTAAAGCAACTTTAGATCCGATATTAAGAATATTCCCTTTTGATTCTTTTAAGAATGGCACGGCATATTTGACTATTAAAAAAAAGCTTACCAGGTTTAGCTTTAGTGAATTCATAAACTCCTCATAAGTGGCGTCTAATCCTGCTCCGTCATTTACGCCTACATTATTAATAACCACATCTATGCGTCCGTACTTTTGACTGATCTTTTTAATTGCATTTTCAATTTGTTCAGGATCTGTAACATCTGTTTTACAAAAGAGGGCATCAATACCGTTTTTTCGAATTTCCTCAACATATTCAATAGCCCTGTCATTTCTGTCTATAACCGCAGGAATAGCTCCTTCTTTCGCCAAATTGTGTAAAATGGTTTCTCCAATACTGCCTTTCATTCCCGCCGCTCCGGAAATCACCACAACCTTGTTTTTCAATCCCAAATCCATATACTATTGTTTTTAGATTATGTAATTATATCATATTCAATTTCAATCCTTTATGCCTGAGGGGCCTTAATTTTTACCGGGACTTAATCTATTAAATTTAAAATAGCTCCGTGCATTCCCTTATTTAGTATTGAATGAAGGCTCGAAATAACTTCATTTCGTAATCCTTCAATTTTCGTCAAATCCCGGTCCCAGAAATTAGAATTGGACAACACCGAATTAACAATTCTTGTAATACTTTCTTTCGAACTATTTACCTCTGACCATTGTAATTTAAAAAAGTCGAGTACTTCCTTATCATCAGCAAGCTTAATTGCTACACCATTCCTATCACCTTTATAGAAAACAATTAAAGCAGCCAGTGAAAATAATAAATGTTCAGGCAGTTTATTCTTCCTTTTAATAAATTCCAGAACAGAGGGTAGAACCCTTGTTTTGTATTTGGAAATAGAATTTAGTGAAATGCTCAGAAGGGCATGTTCCAAATAGGGATTTTTAAACCTGTCTAAAACATCATACGAGAATTGAATCAATTCCTTTTCAGGGAAATCCAGAGTTGGGCAAATTTCATTGAATATGGCATTTTTTAAAAATACGCCCACTACCGGATCTTCCAAAGATTCACGTACAGTATCTATGCCATACAGATAACCTACCGGGACTAATGATGTGTGTGCTCCATTTAATATTCGGACCTTTCTGGTTCTGTATGGTTCCATATTATCCGTAAAGACAATATTCAATCCGCTTTGTACTGCAGGAAATTCCTCTTTAACTTCTTTTGGCCCTTCTATAACCCATAAATGAAATTGTTCACCCTCAACGACCAGATTGTCCTTGTACCCTAATTCTTTCGTAATTTGGTCTATCTTATTTTTAGGATATCCAGGGACTATCCTGTCTACCAAAGTATTACAGAATATGTTGTGTTTATTGATCCAGTTGGTAAATTCTCCGGCCAAATTCCATTCAGCCGCATATTGAAGAATTATTCTTTTTAAATTATCCCCGTTTCTGTCTATTAATTCACAGGGTAGTATAATTAATCCTTTATGCGAAGCGCCTTTGAAAGTTTTGAATCTTTTGTATAAAAAAGCGGTTAATTTTCCAGGAAAACTTTTCTGAGGTGAATCTGCTAATTTATCAGCTTTATGATAGGCTATTCCCGCTTCTGTTGTATTGGATATAACGAAACGCAAGTCGGGATTTTCGGCAATAGACAAATAAGCTGAATATTCTTTATAAGGATTAATTGCTCTTTGAATACAATCTATGATTTGATGCTCACTAACGGCAAGACCATTTTTGATCCCATTTAAGTACAACGTATATAATCCATCCTGATCATTAAGTGTTTTGACCAGTCCCTGCTCTATAGGTTGTACCACAACTACGCCGGTATTGAAACCGGGATTTTTGTTCATCTCATGAATCATCCAATCCGCAAAGGCCCTCAAAAAATTACCTTCCCCAAATTGTATTATTTTTTCCGGATAGGAATTGGCAGTTACAGTGCTTCTGTTTAGTGTTTTCAAAAGTTATTTTGTTTACCGGAATCTCAGGGCTTTTAAAATTATACTATTATAGCGATATGCCTCTTTTCCATGGAATAAAGTCGTTCTGTCCTTTTAGATTTGCTTTGGCTGTTATTTCACCACTGGCCGTTGCTATGATGTAATCCAGAATTTTAACTCCCATACTTTCAATACTATCTTCACCACTGATTACCGTACCCGCATTAATATCTATGATATCCTTCATTTTTTCGTACAGGTGAGTGTTACTTGAGAGCTTTAAAACAGGTGCTATGGGATTTCCTGTTGGTGTGCCCAGACCTGTTGTAAACACTATCATATTGCATCCGGATCCTGCAAGTCCGGTTGTGCTTTCCACATCATTGCCGGGAGTACAGAGGAGGTTTAGTCCGGCCCTGGTAATTTTTTCAGTGTAATCGAGTACATCAACAACCGGGGAAGTCCCTCCCTTTTTAGCAGCTCCGGCAGATTTCATAGCGTCCGTAATAAGGCCATCCTTAATATTGCCGGGTGATGGATTATTTTCAAAAGCTGAGCCCACAGCTTTAGCCGCTGCAGAATATGAATCCATAAGTGAAGCAAATTTTTTTGCAGCTTCATCAGTTTCACATCTATTGATAAGTTCTTGTTCAACTCCGTTGAGTTCCGGAAACTCCGAAAGAACTGTTGTGCCTCCTAATGCCACCAATAAATCTGAAGCATATCCCAATGCAGGGTTGGCTGAAATTCCTGAAAATCCATCAGAGCCGCCACATTCCAACCCCAAAACCAATTTGTTCAATGGAGCCGCTTTTCTTTCTAATTTATTGGCTTTGGTTAATCCGATAAACGTTCGTTTTACGGCTTCTTCAATAAAATCACGTTCACTTTTGCTTTTTTGCTGTTCCAGGTAATACACAGGTTTTGAAAAGTCTGGATCCTTTTGCTCAATGGACTTTTGAAGGAATTCAACTTCTGCGTTCTGACAGCCCAAACTCAATACGGTAGCTCCGGCTACATTAGAATTCGTTATATACCCTGCAAAAAGATTACACAATGCTTCTGAATCCTGGCGGACTCCCCCGCAACCCCCGTCATGCTTTAAAAATTTTATTCCATCAACATTCGGAAATACACGGTTTTTAGATATTTCGTCTTTTGAATGGATAATAGGAGTAGCATATATTTCATCTTCGTTGGCCCCGGCTTGATATATATTAATCAATGCCTGGGTGTCCACGGCAAAATCTTTTTTTGTTATATATCCTAATGCCTCCGATAGCGCTGCCTCCAAGACATCTACATTTCGGTTCTCACAAAATACCATGGGAATGATCAACCAATAATTAGCAGTGCCAACACTGCCGTCTTCCCTGTGGTACCCATTAAATGTTCGTCCATTAAATCTTGAAATATCCGGTGCGATCCATTTAAAGTTTTCTTTGGTACTACTATAGGCTGATGAAGCATGTTTGACATTCTCTACAGTAATTGCGCAGCCGCTTTTAATTGGTTTAACCGCTTTCCCAATAAGGACACCATACATATAAATCTCATCACCAATACCAAAATTTTGCATGGCGAATTTGTGCTTGGCCCTGATATTTTCCTTTAGAATAATTTTTATACCATTTATATCGGTGATGGTGCCTTCCTGAAGGTCTGTTATGGCAACGATAATATTATCCCTGAGATCTATTTGTACATATTTTTTGGGCATAACTTTTAAGTAATTAACTCCTTACAGCTTTAATTATATCCAGCGTCTTTCTTACATCTTCTTCCAATTTCTTAAAATCTTTTTGAAGGAGAATTTCTTTTGAAATTAGTTTTGACCCCATTCCCACACAGCTTACACCAGCTTCAAACCACCCCCTGAGATTAGATTCTTCGGTACTAACACCTCCAGTAGGCATAATGTCTGTCCATGGGCAAGGCCCTTTAATAGCTTTTACAAAGCCAGGGCCATAGGTAGAACCAGGAAAAAGTTTTACTATTTCACAGCCTAATTCTTCGGCTCTTGCAATTTCTGTTAGGGACCCACAGCCCGGAGACCAAAGTACTTTTCGCCGGTTGCAGATTAATGCAATGTCTTCCCTGAGTACAGGCGTAACAATGAAATTTGCCCCTAATTGCATATAGAGCGAGGCTGCTCCGGCATCTGTTATCGATCCAACTCCCAGTATCATTCCGGGTAGTTCAGACTGGGCATATTTGTTTAGCTCGGCAAATACCTCATGCGCAAAATCGCCCCTTGAAGTAAATTCCAATAGCCTGGCACCTCCTGCGTAGCAGGCCTTTAGTACTTTTTTGCCAAGTTCTGCATCGGAATGAAAAAATAAAGGAATCATCCCACTTTCTCTCATTGCCATTGCCACTTCTAATCTTGAATATTTTGCCATAATATGTTATATATAATTATCTGGCTACCCTGCCTGAGGCATCGCCACCCATTAATTTCCGGACCTCTTCTACTGTTACCAAATTGGCATCTCCTTTTATAGTGTGTTTTAAACAAGACGCTGCTACCGCAAAATTTAAAGCATTCTGATCATCTTCGGGATACTTTAATAATCCATAGATTAATCCGCCCATAAAAGAATCTCCTCCACCAACCCTGTCTACGATATGTGTTATTTGATATTGGGGCGATTCAAATAAAGTCTTACCATCATAAATTACCCCCGCCCAGGTATTATGTGAGGCAGAAAGCGAACCCCTTAAGGTAGTGATCACCTTCTTCGCCCTCGGAAACTTTTCCATCATTTGCTGGCAGACAGAGAGGAACGCTTCGGCTTTTACATCATGTCCCTGTGTAGTGATATCTAAGCCTTCCGGTTTAATCCCAAAATGTTTTTCAGCATCTTCTTCATTTCCCAGAATAATATCACAATAGGAGGTTAGCTGGGTCATGATTCCTTCGGGTTCAACGCCATACTTCCAAAGTTTAGCCCTGTAATTCAGGTCGGTAGATACGGTTATTCCCAGTTCTGAGGCTTTTTGTACAGCTTCGAGGCATACATCTGCTGCTCCTTGTGATATGGCCGGAGTAATACCCGTCCAGTGAAACCATCCGGCACCCTCAAAAACCTTTTCCCAATCAATCATACCCGTTTTAATTTCAGCGATGGCTGAATGAGATCTGTCATATATTACTTTACTTCCCCTGGATACCGCACCTGTTTCAAGAAAATAGATGCCTAATCGGTCTCCACCAAAAATAATATCATCTACCCCAACACCTCTTTTGCGCATTTCCATCAAAGCGCATTTGCCTATATCATTGTTTGGCAAACGGGTTACAAAACTCACGGGAATACCATAATTGGCTAAGGATACAGCTACATTAGACTCTCCTCCACCATATACTATATCGAAAGAGTTTGTCTGTGAAAACCGCAAAAATCCTGGCGGCGCAAGGCGCAGCATAATTTCTCCGAAAGTGACTACTTTTTTCATGGATTAATTTGATTTTGTTGTTTTAAAAATTAACTGTTGCCTTTATCACACCATTTCCAGGGTCTAACCAATTATCGAATTGATGTATCATTTCGGAAAAACCCACGTTATGTGTTATGTAAGAATTTACGGGGAATTCACCCTTTTCTAAAATAGTAATTACAGTTTCAAAGTCTTCTAAGGTAGCATTTCTGCTGCAGATTATTGTAGTTTCTTTGGCATGTATTGCCGGATGCTCAAATTCAATTTTTCCTTTCGATAAGCCAACCAAAATATACCGACCACCATTTGCCATATAATTTATGCCTTTTTCTAAAGCTTCTTTATTACCTGTGGCATCAAAGACGGCAGTAGCCATCTCACCTTTAGTAAGCTTTGAGATGATATCCGCAGCTGATTCTCCGGCTATGACAGCATGATCCACACCAATTTTATCTTTGGCATAATTTAGTCTTCCGGCATCTATATCCATGGCAATTACTTTGGCTCCTGCAATCTGTGCCAATTTCATTATGCCTATTCCTATTGGTCCACAACCTATGACAACAATATATTCATGGGGTTGTATCTGAGCCCTTCTTATGGCATGTGCACCTATAGCCAACGGTTCTGTAATTGCCATCTCTGCATAACTCAATCTGTTTGCAGGGATCAATAGGTTTACGGGTACCGAAATCTGTTCCTGCATACCGCCATCTATGTGTACTCCAAATACCTTGATACTGGTACAACAATTGGTTTTTCCATTTCTACAGGCAATACAGTTCCCACAACTGATATAAGGCATAACAATTACCTTATCCCCGACTTTGATATTTTGGACATTTTTGTCTATCTCTATTACTTCAGCGGCCAACTCATGACCTAATATCCTTGGGTAAGTAAAAAATGCCTGATTTCCCTTATATGCATGCAAATCTGTTCCGCAAATTCCAATTTTCTTAATGCTAAGAATAGCTTCTCCAACCGCTTTTACAGGTTTGCTTTTTTCTTTGAGTTTAAAGCTGCCGGGTTTTTCACATATAATATACTTCATCAATAGCACTGTTATTTTTGAAAGCAAACATTCTTTCGAACATTCTTTACTAAACTAATTGAAAAAATTTAAAATGATATTTTTTCTCGCCTTATAAATTTATGCAAACCATATATAATGCCGCTTGAATTCAACATTTTTGTAATTGAATACTTTAAACGAACTTTGAAGAAACCGGTTGATCTACTTTGCTGAACTGTAATGATTAATGTTTATTTAAGCTATTTCCTATACTAACCTAATGTGCGACATCTAAATTATGCCCGTAAAATGTAAAGCAGCAATTGCTACAGGAAATGGCAATTTCACTATAGAAAATATTGTGGTTAATGAACCTCGGGCAGATGAGGTTTTAGTAGCTGTTAAGGCAGCCGGCCTATGCCACACTGATTACGACTCCTTAAATTGGGGAAAACCTCTGATATTAGGTCACGAAGGGGCAGGAGTAGTAAAAGCGATTGGTAAGGATGTTAAAGATATTCAGGTAGGGGACGTCGTTATTTTAAATTGGGCTACTCCTTGTTATAATTGCTTTCAGTGCAGTCTAGGGAATCAGCATCTTTGTGAAAATAATTCCCCGGTTGTTGCGGGGTCTAATGGCTATACAGAAGGTCATGCCCATTTGGAAGGAAGTTTGTGGAAAGGCAATCCTATAGAGCGTTCCTTTAATATTGGGACTTTGTCCGAATACACCCTCGTAAAGGCCTCAGCGGTTGTAAAAAACAAATCGGCGGGCATTTCTTTTGCGTCGGCCAGTATAATTAGTTGTGGGATAATGACCGGATATGGATCTGTGGTAAATTCTGCAAAAGTAAAATCCAATAGTTCTGTAGTTGTTTTAGGAACGGGTGGGGTTGGTTTAAGTGTTATTCAGGGAGCTAAACTCAGTAAAGCTTCTATGATCATCGCTATAGACATAAATGAACATAGATTGGCTATGGCTGAAAAGTTTGGCGCAACAAACGTAATTCTTGCCAGTAAAGAAGATAAAGGATTACTTAAAGCGGCAGAGGCTGTAAAGTTATTGACTGAGGGCAGGGGAGCAGATTATGCCTTTGAATGTACTGCAGTTCCGGAGTTGGGTGCAGCACCCCTTGCGATGGTTAGGAATGCAGGCACGGCGGTACAGGTGAGTGGAATTGAACAGGAAATTACTATTGATATGAATTTATTTGAATGGGATAAAACCTACATAAACCCATTATATGGGGGATGCAAACCTCAGGAAGATTTTCCAAAAATCATTGAACATTATGAAGCTGGTGAATTAAAGCTTGATGAAATGATAACCCAAACCTATAATTTACACCAATTACAGGATGCTTTTGACGATATGTTGGCAGGAAAAAATGCCAAAGGTGTTATTCTATTTGATTAATTTTAAGGATGTTCAGAACCATTGAAAAATCAAATCCGGAATTTGAGAGTAATCACTTAAGTTTTATTACGGTAAAATCAAAAAACTTAAAAGGCCGGGGTGATATTTGTCTTTTTGTCCCTCCTTTAGAAGGCCTGAAGGATATCCCTCTGGTTATTTTGCTTCATGGGGTATATGGCAGTGCCTGGGCATGGTCGCAAAAAGCAGGTGTGCACCTTAGTGCCTGGGAGATGATTCAAAAGAAGGAATTAGAACCTATGGCAATAGCTATGCCTTCCGACGGACTTTGGGGTGATGGCTCCGGGTATCTGCCGCATAGCGATTATGATTTTGAAAAGTGGATTGTGGAAGATGTAATCAATGCGGTTATTGAGAATGTTGAGGCGGTTAGTGGAAAATCTGATCTTTTCATTTCCGGACTTTCTATGGGCGGTTTTGGAGCCCTGCGTTTAGGAATCAAATATTCCGATAAATTTATGGCAGTTTCTGCACATTCGTCGATAACTGAATTAGAACAAATGTCCTTATTTGTGGAAGAATCACTAAAGGATTATGAGCAGCTTAACAAGCAGGAGGAGTCTGTTTTAGAAATGGCTCTTAACAAGAAGCAACATTTACCAAAATTGAGATTTGATTGTGGGACCGAAGATTTACTGATTAATTATAACCGATTTCTCCACGATCAATTAAATAAGGCACAAATAGACCATGAATATGAAGAATTTTCCGGTGGACATGAATGGAGTTATTGGCAGGAACACATAAAAGACAGTTTGCTGTTCTTTAATAAGTTTATCAAATAATTTAAAACTATTTGTACCTTATAGTATTCTATGAATTTGATTTGAAACTATAATATTAGAAGATTAGATATGGCAGCAGTAAAAGACCTTGCGGATTATCACGAATTGGTATCGGACCTTTTTAAGCAACCAAAATCGCGAGAAGAATGGGATCAATACAGGTTAACTGATGAACAGGTAGCTCATTTTCACGAGTATGGTTATTTGGCCGGGATTAAACTATTGGAAGATGATCAAATAGAAGTTTTACGCCAACAGTTGACTGAGGTTATGGATCCTAAACACCCGGCACACCATTTATTCTATGAATTCCACAGCAATGAATCTGAGGATTCCGATTCTGTTTTATTCCATTCACTTGGACAATGGCGTATTGCAAGTGGTTTTCACGATATTCTCTGGAACCCCGCATTCGTTATGGCGGCACATCAGTTATTGGAGAATAAACCGGTAAGATTCTGGCATGATCAATTATTCTATAAACCCGCCAAACACGGAGGCGTAGTAGCATGGCACCAGGACTATTCATACTGGACCCGTACTATAGCCATGCAACATTTAACCTGTTGGACTGGCCTTGACGATGCAACCGTAGAAAATGGGTGTTTGTATTATATCCCAAAAAGCCACAAATGGGGACTGCTCGATGCACCTTCATTAGCCGGTGATATGAATGGCTTGATGAAATATCTTACTGAAGAACAAAAAAAGGAATTTAAACCTGTCGCCATAGAATTGAAAAAAGGTTTTGGAACCTTTCATCATCCCTTATTGGTACATGGATCCTATGAAAACAATTCTGAAATGAGCAGGAGGGCATTTGTAATAAATGTTTTTGCTGATGGTACCGTAAGCAATACGGATGACGAACTCTTAGTCGGGGTCCCCATAATACCAAAAGGTCACAAAATGCAGGGTAAATTTTTCCCTTTATTATTCAATCCGGAGGGTTCGTTATAATTGGGTAATGGTTATTCATATATACTCACAGAATCTTATGGCATGTTAAACTACTAGAGGCAATGAAAATTAATATTTTAAAAAGGGCATTAGAGGAAGGTAAAACTGTGTTTGGTCCCTTCTGCAAGATACTGGACCCCGCTGTTGTTGAATTAGCCGCTTTGGCCGGTTTTGATTTCGTGATTATTGATATGGAACATGGGCCTTATAGTATAGAAACCGTTCAGCAAATGCTAAGAGCCGCAGAGGCCAAGGGGATTACTCCGGTAGTAAGGGTGACCGAAAATAGTGAGACTTCAATTCTTCGAGTGCTGGATATCGGTGCACAGTGTATTCAGGTACCTCAGATATCAACTCACGAAGATGCACAGAAAGTAGTTAAATCTGCTATGTTTCATCCCGAAGGAGAACGTGGTATGTGCCGTTATGTAAGGGCCGGGGACTATACCGCCATTGATAAAGCCCAACATTTTGGCAGGGCGAATGAAAACATAGTAACAATTATCCATATTGAAGGAGTTACCGGCCTTGAGAATTTACCTTCTATCCTCGCTAATGACGGCATTGATGTTATCTTTTTAGGACCTTATGATCTGTCTCAATCTTGCGGCGTACCCGGACAAGTACACCATGAAAAGGTAATAAAGCGCATGGAAGAAGCTGTTGTTTTGGCCAAAAAAAGTGGCAAGGTAGTGGGTACTTTTGTTGAAAGTGTTGAGGATGCCAAAAAGTGGGAGGAAATAGGGGTTCAGTATATCTCCTTTGCTGTGGATACGGGAATAATTTTAAAGGCATTTCAACAAATAACCCACGGATTAGGTCGGGGTTAAATTTTACCCATCGCGGCAACTGGCATTATTCATCCATTGCCTCTTGGAAAGCCTTCAAATTTGAATGCTTTCCTTCAATGGAAAAGGTTTTTGTCTTTTTAAAAATTGCCGTAATTGCTCCTGCTCCCGCACCCATGGCCCCTAAAATTAGTCCAAAACCACCTGCGCCCTCACCTTTGCCCCACCATTCATTTTCACCACCGGAAGCTAACCCCAATATTGCACCCGTACCGGCGCCTATCGCCGCTCCGTACAAGATATTATTGCCGACTGAGCGTTTTGTTTTTATAAAACCAATTTTGCTCAATTCAAGATTGACCGGTTTTTCTCCGCGACTGACTACAAGGGAACTGTCTGTTATCCTGGCAATTCTACCTTTGGATATTTTTGTGCCTTGTAAGTCATATACCCTAATGAACGGCGCTGCCTTATTTTTTTCTTTTTGAGCATGAAATGTAGTGCATGAAAGAAGCGCAAGCGCAAGAACAAGGATCTTTGGAGAACTATTGTGGATTGATAACAGCATAATTAAGAGATCTAAAAATTGTCTAAAGTATAAATATCAGATTATTAAGACAAACAGTGCGGGAAGTGCTGTCTTTGGAGGTTACTTAAAAGTAGAAAAATAAATCTAAAAGCACATATTGTCTCGACTATTTACTGAAACTCATAGTGTTCTAAATTAAATCTTCCAGGGTGGATCCTTCCTGTTAACGCCACCATAGTATAGAATTATTTGATTCCCATCAAGATCTTTTAACCTTGCTTCCCTCCATAGCCAGGGTTTATCATTTGGTAATTCATCAAATTCAATTCCTTTGGAAACCAGGTCCTCAACATATTTATCCAATTCCTGGCATTCAAAATAGACATAGATACCCTCGCTTGATGGGAGCTGTTCAGTTTGATGAATGGAAAAAGTGGCATCGCCGTCAGGACATTCAAACCTTGCGTAATGCGGCAAGGCCTTTACGATTAGTTTTAAACCTAATTTTTCATAGAAAGGAATTGATATTTCCAGATCGCGCGAAGGAACAGTTATTTGATTTAAGTTCATTAAAAAGCGCTATTCCGATTTGTGCACTTCCAGTTCAATTTCTATCATAAACTCCGGCAGGGCCAGTTCCTTTACCCCAAGCCAGGAACCTGTGGGAAATTGCTTGGTATAGATTGTACTCCGGTAAGCAGCAAGCTCCAGAAATAAAGGCATATTGGTAGTAAAAATATTCTCAACAACAACATCATCAAAAGTGCAACCATAATGCGTTAATATTTTTTCCAGATCTGAATAACAATTTTTCATTTGTTGCTCAAAATCTCCTATTGCGGTTGGATTTCCGGCATCGTCCATACTTACAGCTCCGGATATTTTAATATCATTACCAATTTTCACGGCGTGCGAATACCCGTAGGCTTTTTCGGTTTCCGGGCGAAGTAGAAAATACTCAGGTTTTACTTGTTCCACAATAATTTCTTTCTCTTCGACCTTCGGTGCCTGATTGCAACTTTGAACAATAAATGCAATAAGAATGATTACAATAAGTGAGGTTGAGTTGTAAATTAATTTGTCGATTTTTTTCATGTTTTAAATTGTGATTGGTTAATTACAAGATTTCTAAATTACTAAACTTTAGAATAAATGCCTGATATATTTTTAATGTATGCATGAATACTATGATGATATTTTTCATCAGAAGTAATTGAAAAGAAATGTGCTGCATTATGATCCTGTTCCCATGGAGTATCTGGGTTGTACTACGCTTTGGGACATTAGAAATTCATAGAGTTTATAGTAAATTATTGAATTTGGTCTGCTTTCTTACTAATATTTTATAGGATCACTAATTGTTTTTGTTTCATCCCAAAGTCTTTTTATTAACATCGGACCAATTATTATATAAATCAGAGCTGTATATAATCCGGAAAAATATCCTCCAACATAAATGGCGATCAATATATGTCCCAGGGAATTCAATAGCACGCCTACAAGGATAAAAAACAATGGAATTATCATCAACTCCTTTATTTTCTTAAACAAAATGATTCCTCCAATTATAAAAATGAAGTAGGCTACCATATTAAATACTAACCAATAATCTAATGGGTATGCGTCCTGACCTAATAGTTTAGGTACTTCTATAATAAAATCTGTTAAATATTCTTCAGTGAAGTGAAGAAATTGAATTCCCAACAAGAATAAGTATAAGGGTAATATTCTTTCCGGATTCGGGGTCTTCTTGTAAAATGTAATTAGATAAACTATATAGGTTAGAATTATTCCGGGGATGAATACTATTACTGAAGAAAGAGTTGAAGAAACAAATATAAAAATTGCGATCAATATGATTACAATCGCTAATGGCATCACTATATACTTGTTAATCTTCATCAAAATAATGATTTACTTTGGATATCATCTATTATTAAAACATAACTTTTCTTTAAGTTAGCATCAGAATTCTTTCAATTTAAAATATCTGTGCTCATCAAAAACTTTGTCATTCTTGTATATTGCATTTTTAAAAACACCTTCTTTTTTGTATCCGCTATTTTCAAGTGCTTTCATTGATGCGATATTATATTCAAATACACCTGCATAAATACGAATCAGTTTTAAGTCCTCAAACCCATAATTGGTAATTAGTTTAATAGCATTTGCTGCAATTCCTTTTCCCCAAAAGAGCTCTCCAATCCAATAACCAATTTCAGCCGATTTACAATAAACATCGTTTTGAATGATTAACCCTATTACCCCGCAAAGATCACCGGCGTATTCAATTGCGAAATTTTGCTTTGGGTTTTCTTCTGTGGTTAATTTTATAAATAATTCCGCATCACTTTCGCTATAGGGACACGGGAAAGAATCTCTTAAATTATCCCATATTTTCTTATTGTTGGCAAGTTTTGCCAATTGCCATTTATCAGATAAGCGGAGTGCTCTTAATTTAACTTCTTTTGATCTCAATAGTTACTTTTTCTTTTTGGCTACCGGAGCATAAGCAGATGATTGTTTCTATGCCAAAGGCTTAGATAGGTTGGTTATTTTTTCTGAATTTTATACAATAGCAGTTCCTCATCATCATCGGGTAATGTAATAATATCTGCCATCTCCAAACCCAATTTTTCCAAAAGTCGTTGAGAGGAAATATTCTCTTTTGATGTAATTGCCTTTATTTCTTCAATTTCAAATTCTTCAAAAGCAGCTTCTTTTAACCTATTTGCGGCTTCAAAGGCAAAACCCCGACCTTCATACTGGGGGAGGAAGGCAAACCCTATATCTATACCATCAAGTCCTTCTCTGTCATAGAGCCCGCATGTTCCAATTTTTATATTGTCCGACTTTTGAAATATGGTATAGTTAGAATATCCCAGTCTTTGGAGTTGGGGTAACATTTTGGTTTTTATATAGTCTTTTGCACTTAAGACTGATTTGATATCTCTATCTCCAATATATTGAATAAACTTCGGGGTATTCATTAGTTTATAAATAAACTCCGCATCTCCTTCAGAAGTTGGCTTAATATGTACTCTTTCTGTTTCGAATTCTTTGTACATTATTTTTTATAAGGATAAACTCAATCCTCTCTGACAGCAAACTCCCCCGTTTACCTAGAAGTTTGTTCATTCACAGAACTTAGAAAATAATCTCTGAAGTTAACTATTTCAATTCCGTTTTTTTCTCGTTACTGACAGGCTTGTTCTTTACATATTTCTCCAGCCATTGATCCTGCTCCCACAGCAAATGCAGTATAGATTCCTTTGCCCTGTACCCATGACTTTCGTTTGGTAACATCACTAACCTTACCTGAGCACCTAATCCTTTTAACGCATTAAAATATCGGATACTCTGCATTGGATAGGTTCCCGAATTATTATCTGCTTCACCATGAGTCATAAGCAAGGGTGTCTTCATTTTGTCGGCATGCATAAACGGAGACATAGTGTAATAAACCTCCGGAGCTTCCCAATAATTTCTTTCTTCACTCTGGAACCCAAAAGGGGTC
>NZ_CAMYIP010000211.1 GCF_947258525.1 uncultured Eudoraea sp. | reverse complement strand
AAGAAAATTATACAAATAATTATCGTATTCCCTGAGATCGTGCTTTTCACCCTTATAATAAATGATTACAGATTCAATGATGGCGGGTCCAACACCATGATTTTTAATATCCAATGAAAAAGTTTTTTTCGCTGTATCATTTGAGATGGATATTTGAACATAGGGCAAAATAGACAGATAATTTTGCTTACTCATTAAGTTGGTCTGATATATAAAAATTATAAGGGTTAAAATACTAATACTCATTGCTGAGAGACTCACTATTTTATCAGAATTCCATTTGATCTTTAACTTGGACATGACATAAAACTTAATGAAGTAAATAAATATAAGTATTAAAAATAAATAAGTGGTGTGGGACACCATTAAGATGAACCGATATTCAGGAAGCTATAATAATTACCAGGTGATAATGATACTAACACCTCTGATTACAGGAAGAATTATTTAGCGTAATTCAACTTATAGCGCCAATAGCTTATTCCGCCCAACAAAAGCACCCCGAACAAAGTATACCAAACAAAAGTCGGTGTTATTACCTGCGAACCACTTGCATAACTATGTAGCCCAACCAAATAGAAATTTACCCCAAAATAGGTCATCATAATACTTCCAAAAGCAAGGATGGTCAGAAAATTGAAAGTCCATCTTCCACGCAAGCCCGGTACCAAACGTGTATGTATCACAAAAGCATAAACCATAATTGAAATTAGGGCCCATGTTTCTTTCGGATCCCAACCCCAATAGCGTCCCCAGCTCTCATTGGCCCATTGCCCTCCAAGGAAGTTTCCTATGGTAAGCATTATGAGGCCCACGGTAATGGAAAGTTCGTTAATTATCGTTAGTTCTTTCAGGTTTAATTCCATTCGCGCTTTGTTCTTACTATTGGTAAGAATAATTAATAAAAGACAAACTATTCCAAGAATCATCCCAACAGTAAGTGGCCCGTAACTGCCGACAATTACAGCAACATGGATCATCAGCCAGTAACTGTCCAGTACAGGCACAAGATTTGCTATGGACGGGTCAACCCAGCTTTGATGTGCTATCCACAATAACATGGCTGTAACAAAGGCCGAAGCTGCAATGGTCATATTGCTCTTCCGTCCTAAAAGTAAACCCATGCCCATAGTAGCCCAGGAAACGTAAAGAATACTTTCATAGGCATCACTCCACGGAGCATGGCCCGATATATACCAGCGCATTATTAACCCGGAGGTATGCCAGATAAAAAATATATATATTATTCCCTTAAAAAAGTAGGTCGCAATTTTCCATATTCTTCTTTCCTTAAAAATTGTAAAGACCAGTACAAAGAACATAAGGATACCTACCAGTGCATAGTATTTATAAAGGCGATTAAAAATATCGAGTTTATTATAAATGATTTCAGCTTTAACCCTGTTCTTTGCGGGCAGGACCTCGCTACCATGGTTTTCCTGATTCTGATGAAATGCAGCCAATAGTTTATCTGCTTCGGAATAGTCATTATTATCAATTGCCCACTGTAGGGAATGCAAATAATATGGAACCGCATTTTTAATGAAATTCGCGTACAAGGAGTCAGATACTGTGTATTGACCCGACCTGTATTCAACTGCAGAGACCCATTTGTTGTTTTCATCATTTAATAAAGGGAATATTTTAATGATTTCCCCGCTAAGTGCCCTGTTTAATAGACCAAGGCGTAAATCAACATCTTTATAATCCTGTTGAAATTTGTTTGGTGTACTCGTGGCATAAGCATCCTGTAAATACGGAGCTAATTTGTAAGCCCCTTTAGAGTCAAAAAAATCGGTGGCTTTTACATATCGTGGAGATCCTTCTAATGCTAATATATTGCGGAGACTATCATTCAGCCCTTTTTTATCCAGGGCTATAAACTCTGTATTGTACCAGAGGGCGGGATTCAGCATCATTGATAAGAAAACCTGATCTGCATTTAAATCTTTATAGTTATCCTTAAAACTCAGTTTTCTGAGCAACTCTGAAGAAAAGGTATTTAAAGGTTTCATGCGTCCCCCGGCATCCTGTACTACCAGTTCACCAAATTTCGCCGCATGTTCTCTGGAAACAGTGGAAGACCTTAAAAGCGAATCGAGCTGTTGCCCTGTGAGCTCATTTTGGTGGTTATGAGTTCCATCCTGGGCATTTAAGCTAAAAACCCCAAATAGCACTACGACAGAAGTCAAGACCTTTTGCTTCTTTAATTTATCCAGGGACCGTGTCAATTCCTTAAATCTGGTTTTCCCAAAGAACATTATCCCCATTAAACCAATATACAATAGAAAGTACCCTGCATAGGTTATCCAGGTGCCCCAAAAATCGTGATTCACAGAAAGAACAGTTCCACGTTCATCCGGGTCAAAACTTGCCTGAAAAAACCGATATCCTTTATGATCAAGAATATTATTCATGAAAATATCGTAGTCAAATGGCCTTTCGTCCTGTACGGTAACTTTGCTCATAAAAGAAGCATAGCTTTTTTCGGTTCCGGGGTATTTTTCAGCTATAAAGTCGTTTAACTTAATTGCAAAAGGCAATTCATAAACTTTTGACCCGTAGCGAAGGCTGAAATCGAGTCCCCCGACATTGAATTTATCCGAATAATTGCTAAAACCCTTACCCCCTAAAATTTTTTTCGTAACCGTTTCACCATTACTGCTAATTTTAAGAACCAGGGCATCCTGCGTAGCTTGTGTAATTTCATTTTCGGGTACAGGAACAATCCCGTATGAACCCTGAACAAGTGGCTCAGGCAGTACAAATTGCATCCCACCCATGTTGTACAGCGATCGTAATTGAAGCTGCTGCAAACTGTCTTTCAGAACCACACCCTGAAACTGATCTGCCATTCGCATAAAGCTCCCTTCGAAAGGCGATTTAATTTGATATACACTGTCCGTGGCAATTATGTTTACAGCGCCCTCAGTTTCCTTGTTCAATGAAAACAATATGTTGTGGATATTTGCTATTTTCCCATTTTCGAGATAATGTTCATGCCTGTTGCCATCTCCGGCTTCCACGATTTTCAGGTAATAGCTTCCGCTATTATCCGGAATTAAAGCTTTCTTAGCCCCTTTAATAAAACCATCATATTCAATCGTAACTTCTTGTCCGTTAAAATCTGAGGTCCATGGCAAATTTGATTTTATGGCTTCGGGAGTTACGATAAGGTCGTCTTCAAGAATCTTTCGCTTGGGTTCCCCTTCTATTTCTCCATCAATAAATACGGTAAAAAAGGTTTTATCTGAGAAGAAAACATTTTCTGTTCGCCCTTCACGGATTGGCATCATGCCCTCGAAACTGATATATCTGGTAACAAAGGCACCCACAATAATTAAGATCCATGAGATGTGCAGGGTAAGAACCGGCCATTTTTCCTTTCGCAGCAGACGATAGCGATAAATATTTCCAATAAAATTGATTACAAAAAAAACCATGATTAACTCAAACCAGGTAGCATTGTAAATCCAGATTCTTGCAGTTTCAGTACTATACCAACTCTCTATGAATGTTCCGAATGCCATTGCAGTTGCAAAAACAATAAAAAGAACAGCCATAAGACGGGTAGAAAAGAAAAACTTGTTAAACAGTTCTTTCATTCTGGGAATTAAATCTGTATACAGTTGGCAAAAATAGGGTATTTTATATAGAAAAAGATACTATCCAAAGGCTTTTCTACCGCTAAAAGAAATGGTAAACAAGTTTTTTTTTGAAAGTGTTAATTTTAATTAATAACTCACTCATTTTTCATAACTTAAAGAAAAAAACAATTAAAATCTATGAAAAATGGAAAGAAAAACTTTTATTCAAAAAGCCGCAGGATTAATGCTCATCGGGATTCCTGCCTATTCCCTGGTCAGTTGTTCAAGTTCAGATGATGGTTCAGGAAATCCTGATCCGGACCCTAATCCGTTACCTTCTCAGGGAAATTGCCTTACTAACGGAACAACCAGTGCAATAGGCGGAAATCATGGACATAATTTGGTAGTCTCTATAGCAGACGTAAATGCCGGCGTGGCTAAAACCTACTCAATTCAAGGGAGCAGCCCACATGATCACACTTTAACAATTTCGGCTGCAAATTTTAGCAGTCTGAAGACAAATCAAGCTATTAGCGTAACCTCATCCAACGATGACGGTCATACGCATCCGGTTACCGTTTCATGTGCTTAAAACGAAGTCCATTGACTAAATTAAAAGACAGTCTTTTCGACTGTCTTTTTGAATTTACTGTTCAACCATTTCTCCAGTATTAACTTACGCATAACAAATATGGGAATATTGCACTTAGATTATATTAGAAATTAATTATATCCTTATTTTCGTATTATGAATACTGTTGTTATTGTTGGCACAGGAAATGTTGCACTGCAGCTTTATACTGCTATGAGTAACAAAGAGGGGGTAAAAATAATTCAGGTTATAGGACGTAATAAAAAGAAATTAACTCCTTTTAAGAATTGTCCAAAAACTTCAACAGATTATGATAATATTTCAGATGCAAATATTTACATTATTGCTGTAAATGATGACTCCATATCTACTGTATCACAACACTTTAAAAATAAATCAGGACTTGTTGTACACACCTCGGGATCTATGCCTTTATCGGTACTTCCGAAATCAGTAAGAAGAGGTGTTTTTTATCCGCTGCAAACCATAAGTAAGGACCGCAATATTGATTTTAGTGAAGTTCCAATTTGTATTGAAGCGGAAAAAAGTGAAGACTATGCGCTCCTTAGAGAGCTTGCAAGTACTATTTCTACTCAGATACAGATAATGACCTCTGATCAGCGAAAATCAGTGCATCTGGCTGCCGTATTTGTAAATAACTTTACGAATCATTTATACCATATTGGAAATGAAATTTGTAATGAAGCAGGGGTTCCTTTTACCATTCTTAATCAACTTGTTTTAGAAACCGCTAAAAAAGCTACGGAAACGCCGGTCTTAAATGCTCAAACCGGACCTGCCGTTCGGAACGACAAACTCACAATGAAAGAGCATTTAGTTCTTTTAAATAATAAGGACTACCGGGATATTTATTCTGTACTAAGCAATTCAATCCAAAAAACACATGAAAAAAAACTATAAACATTTTTTAAAGGATATCACAACATTTGTCTTTGATGTAGACGGTGTATTTACAGATGGCAATGTCCTTATTACCTCAGAGGGTGAACTACTGCGCAAAATGAGCGTAAAAGATGGATATGCCCTTAAAACGGCGCTACAAAAAGGGTATAATGTCTGTATTATTTCAGGAGGTACTAATGAAGGCGTGAGCATAAGACTGAAAGGGCTTGGCGTAACAGATGTTTACCTTGGGGCATCAATGAAGGAAGCGCCCTTAAAAGAGTATTTGTCTAAATACAAGATAGATCCTGAAAATGTACTTTATATGGGTGATGATCTACCGGATATTCCGGCTATGAAATTAGCTGCTATTGCGGCCTGCCCGCAGGATGCCGTGCATGAAGTCAAAGAGGTGTGTGATTATATATCACACAGGTATAGCGGTGATGAATGTGTAAGAGATGTCATAGAGCAGGTCCTGAAAGTGCGGGGCGATTGGTATACTAATTTCAGCGCAGCCAACGATTAGTATCATGCTAACTGAAAAGGTGAAGAAATTCCATATTATTCTAGCTT
>NZ_CAMYIP010000210.1 GCF_947258525.1 uncultured Eudoraea sp. | reverse complement strand
GGATGATATTAAAAAACCCTGACAGTAATGTCAGGGTTTTTTTAGTTAAGCAGGTCTGTAAAATTTGGTTGGTAATTATTGTTTTGGTTAAGAATCGATTTGGGGAATCGAATACTTAAGATTAAGTTCAGGGTCAGATTTGGGGTTGAACACTATCACTTAATTACAATGTAAAGATATGTAGAGCAAGCTTTTGATCATAAAATATGTTGTGAATGCATCACTGAATGTTGTGAAAAATATGAGTGGCTTAATTACCCGGATGAAATGCATATTATAAGTCAGAATATTTAGCGCTACCTCATGGATTATTTAAATAATCAGGATAATTTGATTTTTTTCTTAGCAGAATAGATCACTTTGTAATTTAAAGAAACAAAAAGAACCCCGACGTTTCCGTCGGGGTCTTTTAAGAAAAGTAGGTTTGTAAAACTTGGTTTATTAATCTAATTCTTTGGTTAAGTGCCGATTTGGGTTTCGATCATCCCAATTAACATTGGGAAGAATAACACTTAAATTAAGTTATGTTTTGATTTGGGGTTAAACACTAACACTTAATTACAATGTAAATGTAAATCGGTTCTTTGAAATCTCTAAATTATTGTTGTGAAGTAGAGTTATAATGTTGTGAAAAATATGAAGTGTATCGGTTGTCGGTTGAATGACCCTGTAGCGCATAATTTACACTGAGTAATTCAGTTGTACATTTAAATAATTAATCAGAAAGATAATGGAGTTTAATTAATATTCATCCAGGTGTTCGGGATAAAGAAAATTATTATAAGGGAATCTTGAAATATGGATTTCCCTTACCGCATCATAAACTTTTTTCCGAAACTCATCCAGGTTCTCTTTTTTAAGAGCGGATATAAAAATGGCATTATCACCTAATTTTTGCATCCAGGTATGTTTCCATTCATCAATTGTAAAGTGCTTTGAAGTCTTTTCGGTCATTAAATCATCTTCTTCCAGAATTTCCTGTGCATAAAGATCAATTTTATTAAAGACCATTATTGTTTTCTTATCAGAAGTGCCAATCTCGTTCAATGTTTGATTCACAGAACTAATATGATCTTCAAAATTTGGGTGTGAAATATCTACAATATGGAGGAGTAAATCTGCTTCTCTTACCTCATCCAGGGTACTTTTAAAACTCTCAACCAATTGCGTAGGTAATTTGCGTATGAATCCAACGGTATCTGTAAGTAAGAAGGGTAAATTACCCAGCACTACCTTTCTAACAGTTGTATCTAAAGTTGCAAATAATTTATCTTCTGCAAAAACCTTGCTTTTGCTGATTACGTTCATAAGTGTAGATTTACCAACATTGGTATAACCTACCAGAGCTACACGGACCAGGGCTCCCCGATTTCCTCGTTGAGTACCCATTTGCCGATCTATTTTAGCCAATTTCTTTTTTAGTAAGGCAATTCTATCTCTGACTATCCGACGGTCTGTTTCAATTTCGGTTTCCCCGGGACCTCTCATCCCAATTCCTCCCCTTTGTCTTTCAAGGTGCGTCCATAAGCCTGTCAATCGAGGTAATAAATACTCATATTGCGCAAGCTCTACCTGTGTCCGGGCATAACTGGTTTTGGCTCTTTGTGCAAAAATATCCAGGATCAATCCTGTTCTGTCCAGTATTTTACACCGAAGTATTTTCTCAATATTACGTTGTTGAACGGCCGAAAGCTCATCGTCAAATATGACGGATCCTATTTCGTTTTCGTCTACGTAGGAGGCAATTTCCTGAATTTTACCACTTCCAATATAAGTTTTTGGGTTTGGTAAATCTACGCGCTGCACAAAACGTTTCATTACTTGTCCTCCTGCAGTGTAAGTAAGAAATTCAAGCTCATCAAGATATTCCTTTACTTTCTCTTCATTCTGCTTTTTATGAATAACACCAACCAGAATTGCCTTTTCATATTCAATTTTCTGCTTCTCTAACATCTGACAAATTATAATGCAAATCTAAGTAATTGAAGCCAAGTGATTTTTGTAATTTTGAAAACCTAAAGAAAAATTTATGAATTTTTCATTTCTCAAAAGGAAAAAGCTCAAAAACGTTCATACCATTGTCTTCTACAACCTGGAAAATTTGTTTGATACCGGTGATGATCAAAACACCCTTGATGCAGATTTCACCCCTAACGGAAAAAAGAAATGGACCAATAGGAGGTATAAAAAGAAACTTCTCAAACTGGCGAATACAATTTCCAGTATTGGCGTTAAAACCACTAAAAAGACACCTGTGCTGGTAGGCGTCGCCGAAGTGGAGAACGAAGAGGTTATTAAGGATCTGCTTTCTGCGGGTGCTCTAAAAAATGAAGATTACGATTACGTTCACTACGATTCTCCTGATGAAAGAGGAATCGATACCGCTTTGCTATATTTAAAATCCAATTTTAGTGTTTTACATTCCAAACCTATCCCTTTGCTGATTTTCAATTCTGAAGGTGAAAGAGACACAACGAGAGACATACTTTATATACATGGCGTTTTAAACGGTGAGGAGGTACATGTTTTTGTGAATCACTGGCCATCACGAAGAAACGGAGATATTGAAACAGATTATAAAAGAATAAAAGCTGCTGATACCATCAGGGATTATATGACCGAAATTGAAAGAACGTATTCAGAACCTAATTATATTATTATGGGAGATTTTAATGATGGTCCCGATGCTCCAAGTATACGTAGTTTGGTTAAAGCCAAAGATCTATACAATCCCATGGAAAAACTTTGGACTCCCGAAAGAGGAAGTGCTAACTACAGAAGAAGCTGGTCTCTCTTTGATCAGATTCTTGTATCTCATAGCTTTTTTAATTATGAAAAGGGCACACACAGTTTTGCGCATGCCAATATTTTTGACGACCATCAGCTCAAGGAATGGGATGGCAAATATGCAGGAAACCCTTTCAGAACATACGTAGGTAAAAAGTATAAAGGGGGATATAGTGACCATTTCCCTGTATATATTCAATTAAAGTACAATTAGTCGAGAACAGAATCCTATCTATTAGCACATTAAATGTGTTTTATCTGATCTTCGTTCAATAACTGTTCATTACGCAGCCTTAGAAAGACTTGTATTTAAGTAATCACATCTAATTCACAATACCTTACAATCCTGGTTACTTCACCTTCTTCATAATAAACATCTCTGACCATACTACCGTCCATATCTTCTTTGTGAGAAGGGATACCCAGAATATTGGCCATTAGTTTCAGGGAGGTGTAATGTTTGAAGTCGCCAAATTTCCAAAGCTGTAATATTTGAATTATAACTAAGAATTTACTTCAAGATATGAAGCCTTAGTTGGTAAAGCCCATTTATTCCATTGTGTTTTTGTAGAATAAGTTTCATAATAGTAGTTCGATAGCTAGAATGAGGTACAACAGCCCTGGCTATGCCCTGTTGCTGTCAAAGTCCAGACACTCCAGAATTGATTTATAAAAACCTAAGATAGAAAATTAGGACAAGCCATAGGAGGCGTTGATGGGTGTAGTTTTTATTCCCAAAATCGCACTTTCAAATCCATTCGAACATGTAGAATTCGTGTTATTTCTACTAAGGCAGAATCAATTCTTCTGAAGAAAATAATATGTCGATTTGTTCTCAATCCAAGAAGATTATGATTGATTCCCTCATAGTTTTTTCCTAAATCTGGGTTTTCGGCAATTTCGCGACAAGTATCCAGTAATAATTGGTAGTATTTATCAGCTTGTTGTTCAGACCACTGTTCAAAAGTATAATTCCAAATATCGGTCAAATCCTCGACCGCCTTGTTAGTTAGGTAGTATTTAGCCATTAAGTCGCCTTTTTGACTTTAACGACTTAAGGTGGTTTTCAGGGTCAAAGTCTTTGGCTAAGCCACTATCAATTCCATCTTGAATTGCTTTCTTTAGAGCAATTACCTTACTTTCTTCTTCTTCGAGCAGTCTTAATCCGGCACGGATAACTTCACTTACATTTTTATATCGGCCTTCAGAAATTCGTTTATGAACAAATTCGTCAAAATAATTTCCTAGTGAAATGGATGTGTTTTTACTCATCGTACTACCTTTTATTCAAATATACCAAAAATTGGTAATTTTGCCAAATTACACCCAACGGTCTCGGCTATGATTTCGTTGTGGAATCATCCGCAGGATTATTCCGCTTAGAAATCAGCCGTTGATTTATACTTTTATTTTGGTGTGGCACAAAACCACAATGAATTATGGCCATTGTTGTGCTTTCGTTATTTTTCTAGTTCATCATTGATTAAAACCACAACTTCATTAATTGCATTTTTTGTTCTAACTAAGTTCCCTGCGTAAAACCCCTTTTCCTCAACAAGACGCATCACGTCATAAAATATTTTTTCATCCTTAGCTTCCATTAAATCTGAATAGCTCCACTTTCTAATTTCAATAGGATACGCCCAATTTATCTTTTGCTCAATGGCTTTTATAGATTCGTAGGTGCTTGCTAATCGTTGATACTCGCCATCATAAATGGCTTGAACTTTCTGCGATAGATCTTTGTTTTTGACTAAACCCGATTTACCATCTGCGATTAATGATTTATAGGTACCATTAACCGAGCGGAAGGATCTATTTCTATAAAATAAACTTTCAATATAAATAGTGTCAGGCGTCATTTGATTTGGGTTGGTAAAAAGTTGATTAATGCCTTCAGATCTATTGGCGTGTAAATCATAAAGTGTAGAGTCTATGCTCGTCACTACGCTTAAATCATAACTTATTTGCTTTAAAGCACGCTCAGTTTGCACGAGATCATTCTGAAGATCTTTTTTAATACCTTCGAGGTACTGTTTGCTGGTTATTTCATCTTTACGAGCTTCATTTTTGTTATTAATGGCTAAGGCAATTAAAATTCCTATTACTACAAGAAGAATTTCACCAATAGCATATTTCAAATACTTTCCAGTTTTGTTTTCACTCATAAGATTGTAGCGTATTTTACGAAAGAATTTAATCATTGGTTATTGATTGGTCATAATGAAGCACAACGGTTTTGGCTATGATTGCGGCGCGGGATAGGGGCGAAGCGATGCGTAGGATCTTCTGCGGTTAGCAGAAGAAATTCGCGCTGGCAAGGCGAGCCCTGGTTGTTTCACATTTAGGCCAGTTTTTGTTTTATTTAAATGTAGGAAATTTAAGGGAAGTTCTATAGCAGCGATGAATTATAGCCATTGTTGGCTGCTGTATTTATTAATCCAGGGCTACATTTTTTAATATAATGTTGATCGAAACATTAAAATAAGCAATTGCAATTGGGATATTCAATAGTAGAATTAAAATAGAGGCCATATACTTCTTTAAGTTCACTCGTGTGGAAGTAATTTTTACTAAAAGGGTGATTAAAAATACCCCGTTAAAAAAAGCAGCAATTATTATAAATATCAGTCCCAATATCGCAATTCCAATATATTCTGTCCAATAGAAAATCGCAAATATTAAAGATCCAATTACAAATGAAATTAAAGAATAGAATAGGCTTTTATTTACCACACTCCGTTCAGACTTATCTTTAAATGGGTTATCAGAAGAGTTTATCATTCATTTTATTTAAATATTGCTGCCAACGTTAAAGCTATGATTACGGTGCGGGAAATCCAATAGGATTTTCTATCCGGAATCGAGCTGGTTAAAATTAGGGATTTTCTCTTTGACAAAGGCCAG
>NZ_CAMYIP010000209.1 GCF_947258525.1 uncultured Eudoraea sp. | reverse complement strand
GTTCACAAAACAGACTGAAAGAGTAAACTTCGCATCCGCTAAGAACATTCCGAATTATCCGGATTTCTTGGACATTCAGATTAAATCATTTCAAGATTTCTTTCAACTTGAAACAAAATCTGACGAAAGGGGCAATGAGGGTTTGTACAACACCTTCATGGAAAACTTTCCAATAACTGATACAAGAAACCAATTTGTACTGGAGTTTCTGGATTATTTCATAGATCCACCTAGATATTCCATTCAGGAATGTATTGAAAGGGGTCTTACATATAGCGTACCCCTAAAGGCACGTTTAAAACTTTATTGTACCGATCCGGAACATGAGGATTTTGAGACTATTGTTCAGGATGTATATTTAGGTACTATACCTTATATGACTCCTAGCGGGACTTTCGTAATCAATGGGGCAGAACGTGTTGTTGTTTCACAATTACATCGTTCTCCCGGGGTATTCTTCGGTCAATCTTTTCACGCTAACGGCACCAAATTATATTCTGCAAGGGTAATTCCTTTTAAAGGCTCCTGGATAGAATTTGCCACGGATATCAATAGTGTAATGTATGCCTACATTGACAGGAAGAAAAAATTACCGGTAACTACGCTGTTCAGGGCAATTGGGTTTGAAAGAGATAAAGATATTCTTGAAATCTTTGATTTATCTGAAGAAGTAAAAGTTTCTAAAACCGGACTAAAAAAGATATTAGGCCGTAAACTGGCAGCTCGTGTACTTAATACCTGGCACGAGGATTTTGTTGATGAAGATACAGGGGAGGTTGTTTCCATAGAAAGAAATGAAATAGTCCTCGATCGGGATACTGTTCTCGAAAAAGAACATATTGATGAAATTATTGAGGCAGATGTGAAAACCGTTCTGCTTCACAAAGAGAATAATGCGCAAAGTGATTATGCAATTATTCATAACACATTACAAAAAGACCCTACAAATTCTGAGAAAGAAGCAGTTGAACATATTTACCGACAATTGCGAAACGCAGAACCGCCGGATGAAGAAACGGCACGTGGAATTATTGATAAGTTATTTTTCTCAGATCAACGTTACAATTTAGGTGAAGTTGGCCGGTATAGGATGAATAAAAAACTTGGTTTGGATATTGGTATGGATAAACAAGTCCTTACTAAAGAGGATATTATCACCATAATCAAGTATTTAATAGAACTTATCAATTCTAAAGCAGAAATTGATGATATAGATCACCTTTCCAACAGACGTGTCAGAACTGTAGGAGAGCAGTTGTCATCCCAGTTTGGTGTTGGATTGGCTCGTATGGCCAGGACCATTCGCGAGCGAATGAATGTAAGGGATAATGAAGTATTTACACCTATTGATCTGATAAATGCCAAGACGCTGTCTTCTGTGATAAATTCATTTTTTGGTACGAACCAATTATCACAGTTCATGGATCAGACCAATCCTCTTGCAGAAATTACACACAAGAGAAGATTGTCTGCCCTTGGACCAGGAGGTCTTTCACGGGAACGTGCAGGATTTGAGGTACGTGATGTTCACTATACGCATTATGGAAGGCTTTGTCCGATAGAAACACCCGAGGGACCTAATATTGGACTTATTTCTTCGCTGGCAGTTTTTGCCAAAGTGAATCCGATGGGTTTCCTTGAAACGCCATATCGAAAAGTTGATAATGGAAAAGTAAATACTAAAGACTTTGTATACCTGAGTGCTGAAGAAGAAGAAGGCATGAAGATATCGCAGGCCAATATCCCTCTAAAGGATAATGGTGCGATTGAGCAGGAAAAAGTTATAGCCAGGGAAGAGGGAGATTTTCCGGTTGTGGATCCAAAAGAGGTAAATTATACCGATGTTGCTCCTAATCAGATAGCGTCTATATCTGCTTCTTTAATTCCTTTCCTGGAACATGACGATGCGAACAGGGCATTGATGGGGTCTAATATGATGCGTCAGGCAGTTCCATTGTTAAAGCCACAGTCACCGATTGTTGGGACAGGTTTAGAAAGACAGGTTGCTTCAGACTCCAGGGTATTGATAAATGCCGAAGGTGATGGTGTAATAGAATATGTTGATTCTCAAAAGATCACAATCAATTACAAACGAACCGACGCAGAAAAACTGGTAAGTTTTGAAGATGATTCCAAGACTTATGAATTGGTTAAGTTTAGAAAAACCAACCAGGGTACAAGTATCAATCTTAAACCAATCGTTCAAAAAGGGGATAAGGTTAAAAAAGGACAGGTTCTATGCGAAGGCTACGCTACTGAAAGTGGTGAACTGGCACTGGGTAGAAACCTGAAAGTAGCTTTTATGCCGTGGAAAGGATATAATTTTGAAGATGCGATAGTTATTTCCGAAAAAGTGGTGCGTGAAGATATCTTTACTTCTATTCATATTGATGAGTACTCACTGGAAGTTAGGGATACTAAATTAGGAGCGGAGGAATTAACGAATGACATTCCAAATGTTTCGGAAGAGGCCACCAAAGATCTCGACGAATATGGTATGATCAGGATTGGTGCAGAGGTTAAACCTGGAGACATTCTCATTGGTAAAATTACACCAAAAGGTGAGTCTGACCCCACACCTGAAGAAAAACTGCTTCGGGCAATCTTTGGAGATAAAGCCGGAGATGTTAAGGATGCTTCTTTAAAAGCCTCACCATCGTTACGAGGTGTCGTAATTGATAAAAAGTTATTCTCTCGTTCTATAAAGGATAAACGCAAACGTTCAGAAGACAAGGAAGCAATTTCTAATTTGGAGCTGCAATACGAATTAAAATTCCAGGAGCTAAAAGAAATCTTAGTAGAGAAGTTGTTCAAGCTTATAAATGGGAAGACTTCTCAGGGTGTATTGAATGATCTTGGAGAAGAAGTTTTGCCTAAGGGTAAAAAGTATACCATGAAAATGTTGAATGCTGTTGACGACTTTGCCCATCTTGTTGGGGGTAGTTGGACTATAGATAAAGACACCAATTTTATGGTTGCCGACTTACTTCACAACTACAAGATTAAACTGAACGATTTACAGGGGAATCTTAGAAGAGATAAGTTTACCATATCTGTTGGAGATGAATTACCTGCTGGTATCATGAAACTGGCTAAAGTTTACATCGCTAAAAAACGTAAATTAAAAGTTGGTGACAAAATGGCGGGACGCCATGGAAACAAAGGTATCGTTGCCCGGATTGTTAGGCAGGAAGATATGCCTTTCTTAGAGGATGGAACTCCGGTTGATATTGTATTAAATCCATTAGGGGTACCATCGCGTATGAATATTGGTCAGATCTATGAAACTGTTCTTGGATGGGCAGGACAAAAACTCGATAGAAAATACGCAACTCCAATTTTTGATGGTGCTACCATTGATCAGATTAATGAATTTACAGACGAAGCCGGAATCCCAAGATTTGGTCATACGTATCTCTATGACGGAGGAACAGGCCAACGTTTTGATCAGGCTGCAACTGTAGGCGTAATCTATATGTTGAAATTAGGACATATGGTAGACGATAAAATGCACGCTCGTTCCATTGGGCCATATTCATTGATAACACAGCAACCCTTAGGAGGTAAAGCACAATTTGGTGGACAACGTTTTGGAGAAATGGAAGTTTGGGCTCTTGAAGCATATGGTGCATCTGCAACCCTTCGTGAGATTTTAACAGTAAAATCTGATGATGTTATTGGTCGTGCCAAGACCTATGAATCAATTGTCAAGGGCGAAACAATGCCGGAACCTGGCTTGCCAGAATCTTTCAATGTACTGATGCATGAACTTAAGGGATTAGGTTTGGATATTAGACTTGAAGAATAATAGTTTTTTTACATATATTAAATATACTATCACCATATCATAATGGCTAGAATAAAAGATAATACTGCAATAAAAAGGTTTGACAAAATTTCAATTGGACTGGCTTCTCCTGAATCAATTTTAGGTGAATCCCGTGGGGAAGTTTTAAAACCAGAAACTATTAATTATAGAACTCATAAACCTGAACGCGACGGATTGTTCTGTGAACGCATTTTTGGTCCTGTAAAGGATTATGAATGTGCGTGCGGTAAGTACAAACGTATCCGCTATAGAGGAATTGTATGCGATAGATGTGGCGTTGAAGTAACTGAAAAAAAGGTTCGCCGTGACCGGGTAGGACATATAAATTTAGTTGTACCAGTCGCTCATATTTGGTATTTCCGTTCCTTACCTAATAAAATAGGTTACCTCCTTGGATTGCCATCCAAGAAACTGGACATGATTATTTATTATGAGCGGTATGTTGTGATTCAACCGGGGATAGCTAAAGGACCTGAAGGTGAAGAAATTCAAAAATTGGATTTCCTGACTGAAGAGGAGTATTTGAATATTCTCGATTCTATTCCACCGGAAAATCAATATTTGGAAGACTCAGATCCCAATAAATTTATAGCTAAAATGGGTGCAGAATGTCTGATCGATTTGCTTTCGCGAATTGACCTGCAGCAACTTTCCTATGATTTGAGACACAAGGCGAACACCGAAACTTCTAAACAACGTAAAACGGAAGCTTTAAAAAGACTTCAGGTTGTTGAGGCATTACGGGAATCTCAGGATAACAGGGATAACAAACCGGAATGGATGATCATGAAAGTAGTGCCGGTTATTCCACCGGAGTTACGTCCTCTTGTTCCTTTGGATGGAGGTCGTTTTGCTACTTCTGATCTAAATGATTTATACAGACGTGTAATTATAAGAAATAATCGCCTTAAGCGATTGATGGAAATAAAAGCACCTGAGGTTATCTTAAGAAATGAAAAGCGAATGCTTCAGGAAGCTGTTGATTCACTTTTTGATAATACAAGAAAGGCATCAGCAGTAAAAACTGAATCAAACAGACCATTGAAATCTCTTTCCGATTCCTTAAAAGGAAAGCAGGGGCGTTTTCGCCAGAACTTGTTAGGAAAAAGGGTTGATTATTCTGCACGTTCAGTAATTGTTGTGGGACCTGAAATGAACCTTTTTGAATGTGGTCTTCCAAAAGATATGGCTGCTGAGCTCTACAAGCCCTTTGTTATCAGAAAACTGATCGAAAGAGGGATTGTTAAAACGGTGAAGTCGGCTAAAAAGATCATAGATAAAAAGGAACCTGTTGTTTGGGACATATTGGAAAATGTCCTGAAAGGGCATCCCGTTTTACTTAACCGGGCCCCCACCTTACACAGATTAGGGATACAGGCTTTTCAACCCAAACTAATAGAAGGTAAGGCAATTCGTTTACATCCTTTAGTTTGTACGGCCTTTAATGCGGATTTTGATGGAGATCAAATGGCGGTTCATTTACCATTGGGACCTGAAGCTATTCTGGAAGCCCAACTTTTAATGTTGGCGTCCCATAATATATTGAATCCGGCTAACGGTTCTCCGATCACCGTACCTTCACAGGATATGGTTCTTGGGTTATATTATATGACCAAAGAGCGTAAATCTACCAAGGAAGTTCCTGTAAGAGGTGAAGGTTTGACTTTCTACTCCTACGAAGAAGTAGTAATTGCATTTAATGAGGATAAGGTTGAGCTTAATGCAGGTATTAAGGTTAGAGCTAAGGATTTTAATGAAGAAGGAGAATTGGTTGACCAGATTATCCCTACTACTGTTGGTAGAGTATTGTTTAATATGGTTGTGCCGGAAGAGGCCGGTTATGTCAACGAAGTACTTAACAAGAAGTCTTTAAGGGATATTATCGGAAAGATCCTTGCGGTGACAGATGTACCTACTACCGCAGCTTTTCTCGATTTGATAAAGACGATGGGCTATGAATTTGCTTTCAAAGGTGGATTGTCATTTAGCCTTGGTGATATTATTATTCCTAAGGAAAAGCACACTATGATTGCCGATGCCAATGAACAGGTAGATGGCATTATGATGAATTACAACATGGGTCTTATCACGAATAATGAAAGATATAACCAGGTAATTGATGTTTGGACTTCAACAAATGCAATGTTAACTGAGTTAGCAATGAAGCGTATCCGAGAAGACCAGCAAGGGTTTAATTCGGTTTATATGATGTTGGATTCCGGTGCAAGGGGTTCTAAGGAGCAGATAAGGCAGTTAACCGGTATGCGTGGGTTAATGGCTAAACCCAAGAAATCTACAGCTGGTGGAGGGGAGATTATTGAAAATCCTATTCTTTCTAATTTTAAAGAAGGATTATCTATTTTGGAATACTTTATTTCCACTCACGGTGCTCGTAAAGGACTTGCGGATACAGCTCTGAAGACTGCCGATGCAGGTTACCTTACAAGACGATTGGTTGATGTTTCACAGGATGTTATTGTCAATATAGATGACTGTGGAACGCTTAGGGGGATTGAAGTAGAATCTTTGAAGAAAAATGAAGAGATTGTAGAAACCCTTGGTGAAAGAATTTTAGGAAGAGTTTCTTTACACGATGTCTTCAATCCGTTGACTGAAGAACTTATTTTAAGTGCAGGTCAGCAAATCATGGAGTCTGATGTGAAGATGGTGGAAGCGTTACCGATTGAAAAAGTTGAAGTGCGTTCAGCGCTTACTTGTGAGGCTCCAAAAGGAATATGTGCAAAATGCTATGGCAGGAACCTTTCTACCAATAAGATGGTACAGCGAGGTGAAGCCGTAGGTGTTGTTGCTGCGCAGTCTATTGGAGAACCGGGTACACAGTTAACACTTAGAACATTCCATGTTGGAGGTATCGCTGGTAACATTTCTGAGGAAAGTAAACTGGAGGCTAAGTTTAATGGTCTTGCAGAAATTGAGGACTTGAGGACAGTGAAAGGTCAGAATTCTGAGGGTAAACCAATTAATATTGTAATTTCAAGAACGTCGGAAATTAAAATTGTTGACGCTACTACAGGAATTACACTGAGTACCAATAATATACCTTATGGTTCTCAGATCTTTGTCAAGAATGGCAGCAAGATAAAAAAGGAGGATATTATTTGCCAATGGGATCCTTATAACGGGGTTATTGTTTCAGAATTCCCTGGTAAAATTGCTTACGAAAACATTGAGCAGGGTGTTACATATCAGGTTGAGATTGATGAGCAAACAGGGTTCCAGGAAAAAGTTATTTCGGAATCCAGGAATAAGAAACTCATTCCAACCTTATTGATACAAGATTCTAAAGGTGAAGTGTTGCGTTCGTACAACCTGCCAGTTGGCTCTCATTTAATGGTAGATGATGGCGATAAGATTAAAGAGGGTAAGATCTTGGTTAAAATACCGCGTAAATCAGCCAAAGCCGGTGATATTACAGGTGGTTTACCTAGGGTAACTGAACTTTTTGAAGCTCGTAATCCTTCTAATCCGGCGGTCGTATCTGAAATAGATGGCGTTGTATCGTTCGGTAAAATTAAGAGAGGTAACAGGGAGATCATTATTGAATCCAAACTTGGTGAGATCAAGAAATACCTTGTAAAACTTTCTAACCAGATATTGGTTCAGGAGAATGATTATGTTCGTGCAGGGATGGCTTTATCCGACGGATCAATTACACCGGAAGATATCCTGGCAATAAAAGGTCCTTCTGCCGTACAACAATATCTTGTTAATGAAGTACAGGAAGTATATCGACTACAGGGTGTAAAAATTAACGATAAGCACTTTGAAGTAGTGGTACGTCAGATGATGCGAAAGGTTCGTATTCAGGATTCTGGGGATACTACATTCCTTGAAAATCAGTTGGTGCATAAAGACGATTTTATCAGGGAAAATGATGAAATCTTTGGTAAGAAAGTAGTTGAGGAGCCCGGCGAATCTGAAAACCTTAAGGCAGGCCAAATTATTACGGCACGTGAATTAAGAGATGAGAATTCAATCTTGAGACGTGGCGATAAAACCTTGGTAGGTGCCCGGGATGCTGTTTCGGCTACCGCAACACCTATACTGCAGGGTATCACGAGAGCATCCTTGCAGACCAAATCGTTTATTTCTGCAGCATCATTCCAGGAAACAACAAAAGTCCTTAATGAAGCAGCTGTTAGCGGAAAGGTCGATTACCTTGAAGGATTAAAAGAAAATGTTATTGTAGGTCATAAGATTCCGGCCGGTACAGGTATGCGGGATTATGAGAATATAATCGTGGGCTCTAAAGAGGAATACGATGAAATTATGGCACGCAAAGAGGAATTAAAATTTTAAACTCATTAACCCTCAATTTCTTAATTGGGGGTTTTTGTTTGGGATATTGGATCATTTTTTGAAATCAAAAATGGAAGAAAAAACTCAGAAACAAAAACAAATTAATATAGAGCTGGATGAAAAAACAGCGGAGGGAATTTACTCTAACCTGGCCATTATAAATCATTCCGTTTCGGAATTTGTAGTGGACTTTATTAGCATGATGCCCGGTGCACCAAAAGCGAAGGTAAAAAGCAGGATTGTACTTACACCGCAGCATGCAAAGAAATTTTTGAAAGCCCTTAATGATAATGTGAACCGTTTTGAAAAAGCGCACGGTACAATAAAGGATTATGAACAACCGTCTATTCCGTTAAATTTCGGACCTACGGGGGAAGCATAATAAAAACCCTTGAATTGTTCAATTCAGGGGTTTTTTAGTTTATATAAATTAGGTACTCCTCACTCAAATTCTGAAGTGAAATGCAGTTTAACCGTGGGGTATTTTTGTTGTGCCATCTGCAATGAAAATTGTGAGTCTGCCAGAAACACAAGCTGTCCACGTTTATCTTTAGCCAGGAATTTTTGTTTTACCCTAATAAATTCTTTATACTCATCGTTATTGGGATCCTCGGGATCAATCCAGCATGCTTTGTGAACAGGAAAATTTTCATAGGTACATTTAGCACCATACTCATGTTCCAATCTATACTGAATTACTTCATATTGCAGGGCACCCACCGTGCCAATAACTTTTCTGCCATTTAATTCTAAAGTAAATAATTGTGCTACCCCTTCGTCCATCAATTGATCTATTCCTTTATTTAACTGCTTGGACTTCATGGGATCCGCATTGTTAATATACCTGAAATGTTCAGGAGAGAAATTAGGGATTCCCTTATAATGTAAAATTTCACCTTCAGTTAAAGTATCACCTATCTTAAAATTACCCGTGTCGTGCAACCCTACTATGTCGCCCGGATAGGATATATCTACAATTTCCTTTTTTTCTGCAAAAAATGCATTCGGACTTGAAAATTTCAGCTTCTTATTATGCCTTACATGCAGATAAGGTTTATTGCGCTCAAATGTTCCGGACACAATTTTTACAAATGCCAGTCGATCTCGGTGTTTTGGGTCCATATTCGCATGAATTTTGAACACAAAACCTGAAAGTTCTTTTTCATTGGCATGAACTACGCGTTCTTCGGCAATTTTTGATTTGGGGTATGGGGCTATTTCAATAAAACAATCCAGGAGCTCTTTTACTCCAAAATTATTGAGGGCAGAGCCAAAAAAAACCGGTTGTAATGAACCTTCCAGATACTCCTCCTTATCAAAAGCGGGATATACCCCGGTCACCAACTCCATATTTTCCCTTAAGGTTTCAGCAGCTTCAGTACCAATTATGTTTTCCAGTTCGGGACTGGTTATGTCATCAAATTCAATTACGTCTGAAATATTTTTTTTACTGTCGCCGCTAAATAGGTTAATATTCTTTTCATAAATATTATAAATGCCCTTAAAGTCATAGCCCATTCCAATTGGAAAACTCAGCGGGGTAACTTTTAATCCCAGTTCCTGCTCTACTTCATCCAAAAGGTCAAAAGCATCCTTGCCTTCCCGGTCAAGTTTATTTATAAACACGATCATAGGAATGTTGCGCATCCTACATACTTCAACCAGTTTTTTAGTTTGTTCCTCTACACCTTTGGCGACATCAATTACAACGATGACACTATCTACGGCGGTAAGTGTTCTAAAGGTATCTTCGGCGAAGTCCTTATGCCCCGGTGTGTCTAGTATATTTATTTTTTTATCCTTGTATATGAAAGCAAGTACCGAGGTGGCTACAGAAATTCCCCGCTGACGCTCAATTTCCATAAAGTCGCTGGTAGCCGTTTTCTTTATCTTGTTGTTTTTTACAGCTCCTGCTTCTTGTATGGCTCCCCCGAACAATAGAAGTTTTTCCGTAAGCGTTGTTTTACCGGCGTCGGGGTGGGAAATAATACCAAAGGTTCTTCTTTTTTCAATTTCTTTTATGAAACTCACTGCAAAAATTTGTGCAAAAATACGGCAAATTTAATAGCTCAATAAGAATAGAAAGGTTTTTTTGGCAACTATATAAAACGGGCCAAATGTGAATAGTTATTCAATGGGAGAATTGTTTTTCCAATGATACAATATGGGTAAATAAATATTATTCGATGAACGGTTCGCATTTTCCGATTTTGGCAGTTTAGAATTCTAATATTCTCAAATTTTCATTTGTCCTAGTCCTCCTTGAGCCAAGAAAATGTAGCGGTTTAACGAGTTTTGAGGTTATTGACAGATAATTGTTAACTTATGTTTTTAATTGAATTTGATGCTAGCAAATTTAACTATATCTTGCAACGATAATATGGAGTAGCCCTATCTCTTACATCAAATTTCCTACAACGCCATGGTGATATGTTTAATTGAAAACTATCATTTATATGGAGAATTTTACCCCAACCAAAATACAAGAACAGTCAATTCGCGGCTACACTATGTTATTTGCCCTTCTGGTCTTGCTACTTTGTACTTCATTTGAAAGCATACCGACCGAACTTCCTGAAATAAACACGTATACCGAGACAGATACTGATAACGATGGTGTTGCCGATCTTACAGATATTGATGATGATAATGATGGTATTATTGATGCTATTGAGGATAAAAATGAAGATGGAGATGATAATCCATTAACGCATCCGACGGATTTTGATAATGATGGGATTCCCAATCATCTGGATATTGATTCTGATAATGACGGAATAATCGATAATGTTGAAGCACAGCCAACACATGGGTATATCGCACCGGGCGGAATTGATTCAGATGGTAATGGACTCGATGATAATTATGAAGAAACCCCTGGAAGTTGTGGCGGACTAATACCAATCGACACTGATTTAGATACTCATCCTGATTATTTGGATATAGATAGTGACAACGACGGCATCTTAGATAATGTTGAAGCACAAACAACTTCAGGATTTCAGGCCCCTTGTGGTATGGACTCCGATGGAAACGGACTTGATGACCATTATGAGGAAACTCCGGGAAGCTGCGGTGGACTGGTTCCGGTAAATACAGATGGAGATTATCAGCCGGATTATAGGGATATCGACTCAGATAATGACGGTATTCTGGATAATGTTGAAGCCCAGGAGACGGCAGCATTTCAACCTCCATGCGGAATGGATAGCGATGGTAATGGTCTTGATGATCATTACGAGCACTCACCAGGATCGGGGGAAGGATTACATCCGATAAATTCAGATAATGACCCAAATCCTGATTTTAGGGATATCGACTCAGAAAATGATGGTTTACCGGACAATATTGAAGCACAGACCACCAGTGGTTATGTCCTGCCTTCAGGAATGGATGATGATAAAGACGGATTGGATAATGCGTATGAGGGTTCTGGTGATCAAGGCCTGATACCCGTGAATACGGATGGTACGGACGAGGTGGATTATTTGGATACCGATACTGATAATGATCTTGTGCCGGATAACAATGAAGGGAACGACTTTAATTTTGATGGGATCCCGGATCAGAATTTTACCGGCACAGATACGGATGGTGACGGCCTTGATGATGGTTATGAGGGGAGTAATTTAAATGATCCTTATCTGGTAAATGATGAAATCACAGACCCGGCCACGGATTTACCGGATACCGATGGCACTGGGGATGTCAACTACCGCGATATTGATGACGATGGTGATGGCCTGGATACTCCGGATGAGGATACTGATGGTGATGGTGACCCAACCAATGATGATACCAGTGGCAATGGCACACCGGATTATTTGGATCCTGATACTACAAATACAGATCCTGATACGGATGGAGATGGCGTAAAGGATAGTACGGACTTAGATGATGATAATGATGGTATACTGGATACGGAAGAAGATCCGAATCTGGATAATGATAATAATCCATTAACCAATCCATTGGATAGTGATGGCGACGGTTTTCCAAACCACCTGGATATTGATTCAGATAATGATGGTTTACCAGACAATATTGAAGCACAAACTACCAGCGGCTATATTTTACCTAACGAAGATGATGAGGCTACTTATGTGTCTAATGATGGTGTAAACTCGGCTTATATTGGCGGTCTAACTCCTGAGAATACAGATGGTACGGATGAATTGGATTATTTAGATTCGGATACCGACAATGATCTGGTACCTGATAATAATGAAGGGAACGACTTTAATTTTGATGGAATCCCGGATCAGAATTTTACCGGCACAGATACGGATGGTGATGGCCTTGATGATGGTTATGAGGGGAGTAATTTAAATGATCCTTTTCTGGTAAATGATGAAATCACAGACCCTGCAACTGATTTACCGGATACCGATGGCACTGAGGATGTCAACTATAGGGATATTGATGACGATGGTGATGGTCTGGATACTCCGGATGAGGATACCGATGGTGACGGCGACCCTACCAATGACGATTGCAGCGGTAATGGAACGCCAAATTATTTGGATTCGGAAACGACCACTTGCGATCCTGATTCTGATGGTGATGGTGTAACTGATGAGGATGAAGTAACAGATGAAACCGATCCATCAGATCCATGTGATTTTATATTAGCCAGTCAGACTGTAACTCCTTCCGATGAATGGAACAATCTGGATTGCGATGGCGATGGGGTTACCAATGGTGATGAAGTTTCAGATGGAACAGATCCCTTAGATTCCTGTGACTTAATACTCGCAAGTGTAACGGTGACACCAACCTCAGATTGGGATAGCCTGGATTGTGATGGTGATGGGGTAACCAATGGTGATGAAGTTTCGGACGGAACGGATCCATTGGACTCATGTGACTTAATTCTTGCAAGCGTAACGGTGACACCAACAACTGATTGGGACAACCTGGATTGCGATGGAGACGGGGTAACCAATGGGGATGAAGTTTCGGATGCAACAGATCCCTTAGATCCATGCGATTTTAATCAGGATAGTGTAACACTCACCCCAAGTGGGGATTATTTGGCAGCAGATTGTGATGGTGACGGGGTAACAAATGGGGATGAGGCCACAGATGGAACAGATCCATTGGACTCCTGTGATTTTTTACTGGCAAGTCAAACAGTAACCCCAACAACTGATTGGGACAACCTGGATTGTGACGGCGACGGGGTTACCAATGGTGATGAAGTTTCAGATGGCACGGATCCCTTAGATTCCTGTGATTTAATACTCGCAAGCGTAACAGTAACTGCTTCCGATGAATGGAACAATCTGGATTGCGATGGAGACGGTGTAATTAATGGGGATGAAGTTTCGGATGGAACAGACCCTTTAGATCCTTGTGATTTATTACTGGCTAGTCAAACAGTAACACCATCGGACGAATGGAATCTTCTGGATTGTGATAACGACGGAAATCCTAACGGCATGGATCCTAACCCTCTTACGGCAACAGCTGTTGACGATAACGGAACTACGCCACCGCTAACCGAAGTGGTTATTAATATCCTGGAAAACGATGATTACCTGCCAAACAATGATCCGAACAATCTGGGGACTACATCAATTACCAGAATAGGGGGGGATGCTACCGGAGAAGTTACCTTTGATCCGGAAACCGGCGAATTGTCTTATACCCCAACTGAAGCTGAAACCAACACCAATGTAACCATTGTCTATGAGGTGTGTAATACAGATCCCGAACCGGATGTATGTGCATCTGCAACGGTTACTATATTCATTACTGATAACCCAATTGATGCTGTGGATGATGATTTCAGTGAATTTCCAGTAGATGGTGATGAAGGAGGAATTGTCGAAGGGGCGAATATTTTTGATAATGATACTTTAAATGGTGAGCCAGTAGATCCGGAGGATGTTGTCTTAACGTCTAATCCAACAGGTGCACTGACAATAAACCCTGACGGAACTGTAAATGTTACTCCATTAACTGAACCAGGAGTATATACTATAGAATACACCATCTGCGAAATTGCGAATCCCATAAACTGTGATACGGCAACAGTGACCGTAGAAGTAATAATTGTTACGATTGATGCAGTGGATGATGACTATAGTGATATTTTTATAGATGGTGAAATAGGTGGTGTAGTGCCCGACAGCAATGTTCTGGACAATGATACTTTAAATGGACTGGACATAGATCCGGATGAAGTAACCATTACCTCTATACCAACCGACGTATTAATGGTGAATTCTGACGGCACAGTTAGTGTTGCCCCGGAAACACCGACAGGATCGTACACCATTGAATATACGATATGTGAGGTTGCGAAACCAACAAATTGTGATACTGCCACCGTAACCGTATTAGTCTCCGAGGTACTACCTACCGAAGTAGAGGTAAATCAATTGTTAACACCTAACGGAGATGGCAGAAACGATTTTCTTTTTATTAATGGAATAGAAAACGTGTTCAATAATTCTCTGAAAATATTTAATAGATGGGGTATTGCCGTTTATGAGGGCAGAAACTACAATAATCAAAATAATGTTTTTGATGGAAGATCAAGGGGAAGATCAACAATCAATGTTGATGACTATCTGCCAGCTGGCGTTTATTTCTATATCTTTGAATACCAAATAGACCAGGAAAGTATTTCCAAAACTGGTTATCTCTACATAAGCAAATAATACATGGTAAAGTATATTATAAATCATAAGCGGCATTTTGTTTCTCTAATATTCATTTTTACCACGATGGGAAGCTTACTGGCACAGCAAGATGCGCAGTATACTCAGTATATGTATAACACAATGAGTGTTAATCCGGCATATGCAGGTTCACGGGGACAATTAAGTCTTGCAGGTTTATATAGATCACAGTGGGTTGGTCTGGATGGCGCACCTAAAACATTTACATTGAATTTACACTCCCCTATTCGGAACAGTAAATTGGGTTATGGGTTTTCTGTTGTAAACGATAATATTGGTGATGGGGTGGTTCAGGAAACCTATTTGGATGCGGCCCTGTCTTATACTATTGATGTATCAGCAGAAGGAAAATTATCTTTCGGACTAAATTTTGGGGCAAGTATTTTAAATCTGGATTTTAACGGGCTCAACAATTTTGACAATGAACCTATTTCCGGTGATAATATAGATAATAGATTCCAACCAAATTTCGGCTTAGGGGTTTATTACCATACCAATAAATTCTATTTAGGTGTTTCGACGCCAAGATTAATTGCATCAGATTATTTTGATAATTCTCAACGAGATTCAAATAGTGTACAGTTTCTGTCTAGGGAAAAGATTAATTTCTACTTAATAACCGGTCTGGTACTTGATTTAAATAGTCAGTTAAAATTTAAACCTGCCTTACTTACCAAATTGGTTGGCGGTGCACCTTTGCAGGTAGATTTGTCGGCAAGCTTTTTATTAAATGAAAAATTCTCTTTTGGTGTAGCGTATAGATGGGATGCTGCATTCAGCGCATTAATTGGGTTTCAAATATCAGATCAGATCATGCTTGGGCTTGCATACGATAAAGAAACAACGGAATTGGGCAGTACCCGATTTAATGACGGGTCATTTGAATTGTTCCTTAGATTTGAATTGGTTAAATCTTTTCAACGTTTAGTATCACCTAGGTTCTTTTAAAACTACAAGTAATGACAAAGAAAATACTCTTAACTTCTATCCTGACAGTATTTCTGCTGGCCTTGACATCTGCGCAGGAAAGACAGGTAGTCAAGGGTAATAAAAAGTATGCAGAATATTCATTCCGTCCTGCAATAGATATCTATAAAAAAGTATTGGACAAAGGGTACGTCACAAGTGATCTCTTGCAGAAATTAGGGAACTCATACTATTTTAATGCAAATTATGAGGAAGCCGAAAAGGTATATGAACAGTTACTCGAAACCTATGGATCTGAAGTAGGGCCGGAATATCTTTTTAGATACGGACAAACACTTAAAACACTTGGAAACTATACGAAGTCTGATTCAATTTTGGGTAGATTTTCTGAAATGACCGCAAATGATTCACGTGCGCAAATTTTAAAGACTACGAAGGATTACATGGACGAAATTGCCAGAAATTCTGGCCGTTATGATATAGAACTATTTGAGTTCAATTCCAAATATTCAGATTTTGCACCTGCATTTTATAAAGAAGGATTGATTTTTTCTTCAGATCGCGATACCGGCAACCTCGCCAGGTATCGGCATACCTGGAATTCTAAGGATTTCCTGGATATATATAAAGTGAATGCCGACAGTAGTTCGAGCAATCGCGTGGTTAAAATGAATATGATTAATTCCAGATTGCATGAATCTACTTCCGTTGCCACCAAAGATGGAAATACCATTTATTTTACGCGCAACAACTTTGTGGATGGCAAATCTACCAAAGATGATCAGGGTGTAATCCGGTTGAAGATTTTTAGGACTGAGTTGGTAGATGGTGAATGGACCATTCTTGAAGAATTACCTTTTAATAGTGACAGCTATTCAGTGGCACATCCGGCCTTGAGTCCGGACGAGAAAACACTTTATTTTGCTTCAGATATGCCAGATTCCAAAGGTGAATCAGATATCTATAAGGTAGCGATAAAAGATGACGGCACCTTTGGTTCGCCAATAAATTTAGGATATCCGGTAAACACAGAAGCCCGGGAAACTTTCCCTTTTGTGAGCAGCGAAGATATTCTATATTTTTCATCAGACGGCCATCCCGGACTGGGTGGTCTTGATATTTTTGGCATTAAGATCAAATATGAAGATTCACCTAAAACGGTTTTGAACGTGGGAAAACCTGTGAATAGCAAGAGGGATGATTTTTCTTATATTATTGACGAAGATACTAAAAGAGGCTATTTCGCATCTAATCGTGAAAACGGGATGGGAGCAGATGATATTTATCAATTTCTGGAAACAAGACCTTTGCTTTTTGAATGCCTACAGCCGATTACAGGTACCGTTCGCGATAAAATTTCCAATGCTGTGCTTGTTGGGGCCACGGTAAAGGTTATAGATGAGAATAATGAAGAAATCTTATCGGCAATTACCGACAATAACGGAAATTACACCCTGAGTTGCGATTGCAATCAGGGCAATTTTGTTCGAGCACAAACCCAGGGTTATGTGCCTGCAGAGGAATATTTACCCGTATCAGACGGGAAGCCGACAATTATTGACTTTTATTTGGAAAGGGAAATCATCGAAGCCGGATTTGGTGATGACCTTGCGAAACTGCTACAATTGAGTACCATATATTTTGATTTTGGAAAATACGATATCAGGCGCGATGCGGAGATAGAAATACAAAAAGTAATCGCTGCTATGGAAAAATATCCAAGCCTTAAAATAAAGGCAAATTCTCATACAGATAGCAGAGGACCTGATTCCTTTAATCTTTGGTTATCTCAAAAAAGGGCCGAGTCTACTGTGAAATACATGATTTCACAAGGCATCAATGCGGAGCGTCTTGAAGGCGAGGGATATGGGGAAACCCGCCTTGTAAATGAATGTGATGATGGGGTAAAATGCTCCAGAGATAAACACCAGTTAAATCGAAGGTCAGAGTTCATTATTCTGGAATAGATTTATTTAATAATATAAGACTTTAAAGCAGCAACTTTTTATTAACTGCTATGTTCTCTGGTGGTATTCCAAATCAAATATAATCAGGCTTCATCGTTGAATTACACTGCAGAAATCTTCGGAATTCATTAAATATTTAAATCTAAACTTCGATAACCCGGCTTTTCACCAGACGAATTAGCACTTATACAACAAATATTTACTAGAAAGGATAATCAAAGGTATTTTTGATGCTTAATGCGATACCTGCTTAAAAATGAAGTATTATCCCCTACTATTAACTTTGATCCTTCTGGCCTTCTTCGGTTCAGTTGATAAAACTTATGGACAGGGAACCTTCCTGGATAACTTCAATACTACTTCATATTCCAACAATAACGGAACGGCAAATTTTGCAACGAACTGGGTAGAAACCAATGAAGGTACAGATCCATCAAATGGTAGAATACAAATAAATTCAAGTCAATTAAGATTTAGAAACCTGGATGGAAGGAGCATAGCCAGAACTCTTGACCTGTCTATTAGCACGGCAGCTACGCTTACTTTAGATTATAATGCCACTAGCCGTGGAAATGAAGGTTTGCGGGTTCAGCTTTGGAACAACACCACTTTGGCCTATGAGACCGTTGCTACGATTAATACCTCAGTTTCTGGGTCCATATCGCATTCTTTGACAGCTGATCAAATGTCGGCGGCTTCTGCAATTCGATTCGTTGGCGTTGATAATGGGTGGAGCAATGGTGAAATAATTTTTATTGATAATGTACAGTTTGTGGCAACCTCTTCTCCATATATTTCAATAGATGATGTAACGGTAAATGAGAATGCAGGTACGGTCAGTTTTACGGCTACACATATAGGAAATCCTACCGGGGGTCCTTTTACAGTGAATTTTCAAACTGTTGACGGTACTGCTACCGCAGGAAATGATTATACGGCTATCGCAGGCGGAACCTTAAATTTCAATGGTTTAGTAGGTGATACAGAAACCATTGTGGTATCAATAACGGATGACACCTTATTTGAATCCGCAGAAACTTTTACTATTCAATTTACGGGGACATCGGATGTCTCGGTTGATATTACCGATACAGGGATTTGCACTATAAATGATAATGAAGTGGTTTTGGGGAATACCCCGCTTACCCTTTTCAGGGAATTTGACGGTTATATGGACTATACCTCTACAGCCGGCACCCTGAGGACACAACCAAATACGGTAGATCCATGCGCGATTACTACTTCCTCATCCAATACATTGAGTTCTCCAATACCTGCGGGAGCAACCATTGATGCCGCATATCTTTATTGGTCTCATTCCGGGGCTACTATGGATTCTCAGGTAACTTTTGAAGGTACTACGGTAGATGCCCAGGTGGCATATACAACTTCGATAATAGGACTTTCGTTTTATGGTATGTTTAGTGACGTGACCAGTCTTGTAAGTACTATTCCGAATCCATCGACGAATGTCTATGATTTTTCAGGCCTGACAATAGACAATACAGGTTCTTATTGTGGCAGCAGCGTGGTTTTAGGAGGTTGGTCTTTGATGATATTTTACACAGATACAAGTCTCCCGGCTTCAACAATTAATTTATATCAGGGTTTCGATGGGAACCAGAATTCCTCATCCACATTTTCACTAAGCGGTTTTTATGC
>NZ_CAMYIP010000208.1 GCF_947258525.1 uncultured Eudoraea sp. | reverse complement strand
TTAAGATATTGTTTTTATGGGGATAAGCCAAGTAAACAAAAACAAAAAAACCCTGATCTAATTGATCAGGGTTTTTAGAAAATAAACTTAAAAAAATTTATTAGTATCCCGGGTTCTGAACCAAATTAGGGTTAAGAATAATCTGTGTAGCAGGAATAGGGAATAATTCACGATCTCCATTACCAACAGCTGCTGGGTCTTTAAATTCCCAATCGCGTGTGTATTGACCAAATCTAATTAAATCATTACGTCTCCAAAACTCTATGTATAGTTCTCTTCCTCTTTCATCTATCAAATCTTGCTCAGATAAGCTACCTAATGGTTGAGCACCACGCAGAACACGCAGGTCGTTAACCATTGATAAAGCATCGCCTCCACTTCTGAACATTGCCTCTGCCTTCATTAAATGCGCATCAGAATATCTGAAGAAGATTTCATGTGAAACGAAACCACCATATCGTGGATTGTACTTAAGCACCCTGATACCAGTTATTTCATCATTATCAAGAAGGTTTGGCTGGCCATCAACCGCACTTACAAATTCTCTGGAAAAAACCAATGGCGCTCCACCTCTTTCTGTAAGTGGCGTTCCTGTAGGACCATATTGTTGTCCTTTAAGGAAACCAAAACCAATATGCGTACCATCTGCAATACCATCGCCGTCATCATCAACCGTACCATCTGCACCAGCGGGTTCTCCCTGAAGTGGAACACCACCTCTTCTTTCTTCCTGGGTACCACCTAGGATATTTTCCTCTGGCCCTTCAAATAGATCATAAAACTCGGATAAGGTAGAAAAACCATTCCAACCACCTGATTGTTCTGGTGTAACAAGGTTATAATGAAGACCATTCCAGATCCTGTTACCAACCTGGGTATTTATCCACCATATGGTTTCATTATCCGGAGTGTCTCTGAATATATCAAAAAATCCTGCTTCCAATGCATAGCCATCGGCAGTAATTTCATCTACCAGGGCGATAACCCTTGCCATGTCTGCGTTATCAACGGTCCTGGTACCATTAAAAATATGTCTGTTCAAATGCGTTTTAGCCAACAAATATCTTGCAGCTGCTTTAGAAACATTTACGTTTTCCGCGCCTGAAGGTCCTGTAGCGGGAAGTCCTGAAATAGCATCATTCAAATCTGAAACAATTAGAGCTATAGCATCTTCACCAGTTAAAACTGCAGGATCATCCAATGGTGGAGCTTCCGTATCCCTGATAGGTACCTGTCCAAAATTGTCTAAAATTACATATACTGCCAAAGCCCTAAAGAAAGACGCAGCGGCTCTTGAATCAGGCGAAGATGCGGACCTGCTGTCTAATACTTCACTGGCTACGAGTTGAAGCTCATTCCATTGATTCCATACATTGGTAATATACGAATGATCAGGAGTCCAGGAATGTTGGTGTAATTGTCTCCATATTCCGTTATCACCCCAGTCAGAACCTCTTGTAGGTACTAACATTTCATCTGTCGTAACCTCACTTAGCGCATACAAGTTTGCCTGGTCACCAATGTATCCGTTAATGGAATTATACATTGCAGTAACCTGACTAGCTGCTTCTTCAGCAGTTCTAATACCCTCAAAATTAGCGGCAAGCAAAGAATCAGTCGGTTCAATTTCCAGATTGGTACATGAGAAAAACAGTACCAATGCCGGTAACGAAAACATCAAAATTTTTGATCGTGTTTTTAAATAATTAATCATTGCAGTTTTTTTTAAAATTAAAATTTAGCATTTATTCCTAAAGTCACTGTCAGTGGTCTAGGGAATGCGGTATAATCTATTCCCTGACTTGGGATACCACTTCCAAAACCACCTGTATTAGAGGTAACCTCTGGATCAAGACCGCTATAACCAGTAAACAGTAATAAATTCTGTCCTGTTATTGAGAACCTTAAATTCTTAAACGTTCCTTCTTTAAGAGGCACATTATACCCAACCGTTGCGTTTTGCAAACGTACAAAATCTCCTTTTTCTAAATATAAGGTAGAAACTTCCTGGGATAAAAGTGTTAAACCAGTGGGATCCGTGTTCCTGGAAGTTAAGAAGGTAGGCTTATTTAAGAAGGCATTTCTGGTATTGTTATAAACAGAGAAACCAAACTGTCCTGCAAAGAAGATATTGGCGTCCCAATTGCCAGCATTTAAGTTAAGTGTAAGTCCTGAAAGAACGTCAGGTACCGCATCTTCACCAACAAAATCTTTCTCGTCTGCACTGAAGTTAGGGTTTCCACTGGCATCCTCAGAATATGTTGCCATATAGTAAGAGAAAATAGATATTCCTTCACCCAGGCGCTGCGCGAAAGCTCCCGTAAGCCCCGGACCTCTAACTCGTCCAAAATCTGCTGTAGTACCTTCTAAACCTTTAACCTTATTGTCGTTATAAGAGATATTAAAAGCACCTGAAAAGGTCAATTTATCATTTTGAATAAAATCATAGGCAACGGCCAATTCAACCCCCTGATTGACTAACTTGCCATTTTCAAGGTTCTTAAAGACAAAAGGATCAAAGGCCGGTGCAGCTGCCGCTTGTCTAAACAAGAGATCTTTAGTACTCTTCTTATAGAAGTCAAGCGAGCCGGTAAATCGATCGAGAGCGAAACCAAAATCAATACCAACATTTAAATCAGTTGTCTCTTCCCACTTTAAATCGGGATTTTGAACCGCAACGGTTTCAAGCCCCGGTCTGTTTATACTACCATCGTCATTAATGCCTGGTCCCGCAAAACGCTGTCTTTTGACAAACTGGCCATACGATAAACCATCCTGATTACCAGTAATACCTGCACTTAACCTTAGTTTTAGAGTAGAAAAAGCTGGACCTATGAATTCTTCTTCATTAACCTTCCATGCAAAGGCACCAGAAGGGAAATATCCATATTGGTTGTCCGGAGCAAATTTAGATGAACCATCCGCTCTAAAGGTAGCTGTAAATAAATATTTGTTATGCAGGTTTACATTTGCCCTTGCAAAATACGATTGCAATTCATCTGTATTGTTGAAGTTGTCTACCCAGACAGAGGTATATTGTCTGCCCAGAACACTGCTAAGCACTCCCGCATCATTGAATGGGTTAAGCGTGTTTACAAAAGTACCATTAGCATCATAACCAAATTGCTGGTATGGTCCTGCGATGGTACTAGCTGCATTATTTATGTCTTGTCTTAAGTTTTTACCCATTTGGTCCAGTTCGGTTTCCGGAGTACCCCAACCCTGAGAATTGAATCCTTGTCTTTGGAAATCCTGATAGGTAAAACCTATAATCGCATCCAAAGAGACGTTCTCCCAATCTCTTTGCCAGTTAAGGGTTGCTTCTAGTAATTTACTTGTCGCTTGCAATTCATTGAACGAGGCCTGTCCCTGACCACTCACCCTGTTCTGATTTGTAACTAAAGGTGAAATAGTTGCACTTGCTGTAGCATTAGAGTCATCATAACCCAAAGCTATCTTTGCTCTCAATTCATTATCGTCATCATCTATGATGTCATAAGAAGTAGCAAAGTTGATTAAAAACCTGTCTGTGTTGGTTTTCTGACGGAAATAGGCCAAAAGGTTAGCGGGGTTTAAGAGGTTACCCGCAATAACAAACGCCGGATCATTAGGCCATGTTGGGTTTGCAGAATATGTTGCACCAATTAAGTTACCACTCGCACCGGATTGACCACTAATTTGTGGAGCCAAATCATTGACACGTGCCAGTGAAGCTTGTAAATCAAATTTTAGCCTGTCATCCAAAAAACGCTGATTGACATTGACTCTTCCTGTTATTCTTTCCTGAGAAGAACCCTGGATAACTCCAAACTGTTTTCCATAAGAAAAAGTTCCTCTTACATTACCACTACCATAATTATTTGAATAGGATAAATTGGTAACAGGAGAAGCGACAGTTCTAAAAACTACTTTCTGCCAGTCTGTATTAGAACCTGCATCTATATCATTTGCAATTGTCTGACCACGATCAATGGCAGTTTGCGCAAGAAATGCCGGTCCATCCAGAAGTTTAAAATTTTCTCTGGGTGTTGAAATACTAACCGTTTGGTCTAATTCCCATACACCACCTGAAGCAGTTTTACCACTTTTTGTGGTTACAATTACAACACCATTTGCACCCCTGGATCCATAAATGGCTGTTGCGGAGGCATCTTTTAAGATAGAGATACTTTCAATATCTTGAGGGTTTATAAAGTTTAATGGGTTTCTGGAAGCATTTTCACCACCGGTTATATCACCACCACCAGGAGTTGTAGATTCAGAAGATAATGGAACACCGTCTACAACAAATAATGGGCTGTTATTGGAACGGATGGAATTTGCACCCCTGATCCTAATGTTTACTCCGGCACCCGGTTCACCACTCGCCTGAGTGATCTGAACCCCGGCAGTTTTACCCTGGATCAATTGCTCAGGAGAAGCAATAATACCTGAATTAAAGTCTTCAGAATTAATTGCGGAGACAGCACCTGTTGCATCTTTAACTGTTGTAGTACCATAACCGATGATAACTACTTCATCTAATGCTTGTGCATCTTCTTCCAAAACTACATTAATGGTAGTTCTTCCATTAATGGCGACTTCCTGAGTACTATAACCAATGTAACTGATAACGAGTGTAGCATCGCTCTCTACATTATTTAAAGTATAGTTACCATCAAAGTCTGTTTGTGTACCATTTGTAGTTCCCTTTACAACAACACTGGCGCCGGGTAAAGGACCATTTGCATCAGAAACTGTACCTGATACTTCTTGCGCTTTTGCAAGTCCAAAGCTTAAAATAGCTCCGACCAATAAAAAGCTCTTTAGTAGCGTAATCTTCATAAAAAGTTAATTTTGAGTTTAGTTAATTTTTAGCACAAAGGTTAAACCTATGTAAAATAAATGTTAATAGCACATCTTATTAAAAGTTGTCAACAACGAAAACGGTTTCGTGTTAATAACTTTTGTTAAATAAGAGTATGATAAAACAGAAATGGCAAAATTATGTTATCCTTATTTAAATGGTTCAATCTTTGTTAAAAACGGAACAAATATAATATTTTTTTTATTCTGCAAGCTCATAAAGATAATTGTTTATATGGTTTTTGCCTCTATTAAATGTTAAAAAAAGAATATATTTATAATATATCTAAATTATAATAACTTTAACCTTTAGACTATTTTCATACTTTAACATTTGAAGAAAAAGATTACCCTTAAACAAATTGCCCGTGAATTGGATGTATCCATTTCAACAGTATCTAAGGCGCTGAAAAACAGCAAAGAAATAAGCAAAGACACAACTGAAAAAATTCAGGCTTTTGCCAAACTGTACCACTACAAGCCCAACAATATAGCCCTTAGCCTAAAAAATAGGCGGACCAGGAATATAGGTGTAATCATTCCGGATATAGTTCATCATTTTTTTACTACGGTTTTCAGGGGTATAGAACAATATGCAAATACCAAGGGTTATAACGTTATTGCATGCGTATCGGATGAATCTTTTGAAAAGGAAGTTATCAATATGGAGTTGTTGGCAAACGGTAGTATTGATGGTTTCATTATGGCGTTATCTGCAGAAACACAGCTAAAAAACGATTTCCATCATTTAATAGAAATCATTGATCAGGGGATGCCTCTTGTTCTTTTTGATAGAGTTACCGATGAGGTTATTTGCGATAAAGTAGTTATAAATGAGGTTATTTGCGATAAAGTAGTTATAAATGACTTTGAAGCGTCTTATATGGCGGTTAAAAAATTAATAGAAAATGGAAGAAAACGAATAGCTTTGATTACAACAGAAAGCTATCTTAATGTAAGTGAAAAAAGGGCCCAGGGTTACTACAAGGCTTTGGAAGACCATGACCTGGAGCTGGATGAAAATCTAATTTTACGTTTACCTTATCAATTTGAAGATGAGACAATGAGTGAAGCTTTCTTTGCTTCAAATAATCTGGATGCGGTTTTATGTGTGAATGAAATTTTTGCGGTCAGAGCTATGAGAATTGCTCAGAATAACGGAATGAAAATCCCTGAGGATGTCGCCTTCATTGGTTTCACAGATGGTATTCTTTCTAAATTGGCTAATCCTGCACTTACATCTGTAGCCCAACACGGAGAGCGTATGGGCAATATAGCCGCTAAAATGCTTATTGAGAAAATAGAGCGAGATGATGAAATAGAGCGAGATGATGAAATTGAGACAGAGGAAGAATCTTTTAGGACAGAAGTTATTAAAGCCACACTAATTGAAAGAGAATCTACAATCAACTAATTAAACAGATTACTATAAAAATGAATAAAACCGGATTCATATTCGATTTAGACGGAGTAATTGTGGATACTGCGAAATACCATTATCTGGCCTGGAAAAATCTGGCTGATGAACTGGGTATTGATTTCACCGAAGAGGATAATGAGAATTTCAAAGGTGTAAGTCGCAAAAGATGTCTGGAACTTTTATTGGAAATGGGCAATATTTCCGTTTCAAAAGAACAGTTCGACACATGGTTGGAAGAAAAGAATGAGGACTATTTAAAATATATTGCTAAAATGGACGAAAGTGAAATACTTCCTGATGTTACTAAAGTACTGGGATACCTTAAAAATAAGGGGATTCCTATGGCACTGGGTTCTGCAAGTAAAAATGCAGTTTCTATTTTGGAAAAGGTTGAGTTAATGCCTTATTTTGAAGCCATTGTAGATGGAACTCAGGTTACAAAGGCAAAACCAGATCCCGAAGTATTTTTA
>NZ_CAMYIP010000207.1 GCF_947258525.1 uncultured Eudoraea sp. | reverse complement strand
CAAGTGCCTTTCAGGCTAACGGAATCTGAAAATACAGCTCGGGTTAACAAAAAAGAAAAATTGAAAATTGCGGAAAAAACATCATCATGAAAACGATTCGGATTTTAGCGGTAGATGATCACGAAATGACCACCATGGGTTATAAATTTATCCTTGAGGATACAGAATTTGATAATTTTAAGGTTCTGGTGGATACCGCAAAATCCTACGAACAGGCTATTGAAAAAATTGAAAATTCTGTTAATTCATTTGCCTACGATATTCTTTTGTTAGATATACAATTATCGCAGGCCACAGAAGGCCCCGCCAAAACAGGTGAGGATATCGGCATTATTGCGCGTAAGGTCATTCCAAAGACCAAAATTGTATTTATGTCTTCATTTAGCGACAATTACAGAATAAACAGTATTCTGAAGACGGTTGATCCCGAAGGGTATATGGTAAAAACGGAAATAGATCAAAAGTCCCTGCAGGCAATGGTCCAAACGGTAATGACCACTCCACCCTATTACACCCAAAAAGCCCTGGCGGCCATTCGGAAAAAAATGGCCAATGACGATATAATTCTGGATGAGAAAGACAAAAAAATTCTTCACTATTTGTCTATAGGAACAAAAACAAAAGACATGGTTAACCATGTTTCTTTATCACTGCCAAGTATTGAAAACAGAAAAAGGCATCTGAAAGCAGTTTTTGGTGTTGAAAAACAGAATGACCAGGCATTGATTACAGAATCCAGAAACAGGGGTTTCATCTAATATTACTGATTTTTCAGACAAATCGACCCTCGTTCACTTCACAGACAATAATAAATAATTATAAAATACTGGCGAAACCTTATTTATTCTATGGTTTTTATATAGTCAACTATTAATTTTTAAAATTAATTTTGATATAAACCCCTTAGTTTTTCTGTTATTATGCAAAACAAACAGGATAATTTTAGAGATAATCTTCGAATTAAACTGGACGACAACCCGCAAATAAAGGGTTTAGTTGAGTTTAAAAAGAGATTGGAAAGAGATTATTTTTCCAATGTATCCGTAAGAAATTGCTCTTCAGATAATGTCGGAGAAAATTTAGTTATTGAAATGGATTGTAATTTTACACTGGTTGAAATACTTTCACATTTACAAAAAGGTACCTGGGGCAGAATATACTCAGCACAGAATAGCTGGTCTAAAAGTTCCCCATTTTCCAGGGCATTGAAGAAATTAAACAAGTTGAATAGCAGGCGAATAGATATTGAAGAACTCTCTATTTTTGCAAAAGATTGCTCTATAATTATTAAGAACATATTTGAAAATAGCATAGAAGAACAACTTCGGCAGATTCTTCAAACTATAGCCGAGCACTATGTTTATTTATCCAAGAGGCTTACCGAAACACCTTATGAAATTTATATTCCGGTATTTGAGGAAGACCTTTTTGAAAATGAATCCAAACTAAAGAATATCAGAGCCGGTAATAATAAAAAGAAAGACTATTTTAAATATTGGGGCCTCTATTTCGAGTCTGAAAAGGATGCCTTAATCTATGATCTTAATAATAAATCTATCATTTACGGTGATTTATTCATGTTAAATCATTGATTAATCCAAAATCAATAAATACAACTAGTGCTTTAATATTAAACGGCTTTTGCCAACCTTAAGCAAATAACGGAAGGCCTTTCATTAATTCATTTACCTTTACTTTCACACTCGCAACCACTTCCTCTTGTTCTGCATTTGTAATAACCTCATCGATTAGATCAACAATAGTCGTCATATCGGCTTCTTTAAGACCCCTGGTAGTTATTGCTGCAGTTCCGAATCTAATTCCTGAGGTAATAAAGGGTGACTTATCATCAAATGGAACCATATTTTTATTTGCCGTGATATCTGCTTTAACCAGAATGTTTTCTGCATCTTTTCCGGTAATATTTTTATTGCGAAGATCTATTAGCATCATATGATTATCAGTACCACCAGAAATTATCTTGTAATCTTTTGCGACGAAAGCTGCGGCCATAGCCTCAGCATTTTTCTTCACCTGCAACATATAATGCAAAAATTCATCAGAAAGGGCTTCCCCAAAAGCAATTGCCTTGGCAGCTATAATATGTTCCAAAGGCCCTCCCTGATTTCCCGGAAAAACGGAAAGATTTATTAAAGCAGACATTTTACGTAAATTTCCATTTTTCAACCTAATTCCAAAAGGATTTTCAAAATCCTGACCCATCAGAATTAAACCACCCCGGGGTCCTCTAAGAGTTTTATGAGTTGTTGTGGTAACAAAATGGCAATGTGGGATAGGATCATTTAATATCCCTTTAGCTATAAGGCCCGAAGGATGAGCAATATCTGCCAATAAAAGTGCATCTACACTATCAGCAATTTCGCGAAAACGTTTAAAATCCATATCGCGGGAATAAGCTGAAGCCCCGGCAATTATAAGTTTAGGGCGTTCCTTTTTGGCTATTTCCTGAATTTTATCATAGTTTATTACTCCTGTTTCTTCATCTACTCCATAAAATACCGGACGATAGAGCTTACCCGAAAAATTAACCGGTGAGCCATGAGTAAGATGTCCTCCATGTGCTAGATCAAAGCCTAAAATTGTATCGCCGGGACTTAAACATGCCTGGTAGACAGCAGCATTGGCTTGTGATCCTGAATGTGGTTGCACATTTGCATATGCAGCTCCAAACAATTCCTTTGCTCTATCTATTGCGAGTTGTTCAACCTTATCAACTACTTCACATCCCCCATAATAGCGCTTTCCGGGATAACCCTCAGCGTATTTGTTAGTCAGGACAGATCCTGCAGCTTCCATAACTTGTGGACTCGTAAAATTTTCAGAAGCAATAAGTTCTATCCCATTTAATTGCCGCTCTTTTTCCTCGGCAATTAATTCAAATATTTGATGGTCGCGCTGCATAACAATATTCTTGTGTTAAATGAGGCGTAAAAGTACAAATTGCCAGACTTTAATAAGAAGAAAATAATATATTTGATCAGGAATTTATCAAACATAAATTAACAATTACACCATGTCCTTAAAAACAAATGATCCATCTAAAAAATCCTGGCTAGAAGTTAGCCCTAATTCTGATTTTCCAATACAAAACATTCCTTTTGGTGTTTTCCTGACAAGGGATGATGTCATTACTATTGGAACGAGAATAGGTGATTATGCTATTGACCTTGGAGCACTGCATCAATTGGGTTATTTTGATGGAATTCCACTTACAGATGACATTTTTCTGCAGGACACTTTAAATGATTTTATCTCAGATGGGAAAAAAACCTGGCGTTTAGTGCGAAACAGGATCAGCGAAATTTTTGACATTACCAACCCAAGCCTCAAAGAAAATGAGGAACATCGGAAAATCGTTTTATTCACCCTGGACGAGATTGAAATGCAACTTCCGGTGCAGATAGGAGATTATACGGATTTTTATTCAAGTAAAGAACATGCAACCAATATCGGGACTATGTTCCGAGATCCGGAAAATGCTTTGCTGCCTAACTGGTTACATATCCCTATTGGATACCATGGCAGAAGCTCCACAATAATCCCGAGTGGACAGAATATTAGAAGACCTATAGGGCAGACATTGCCCAAAGGTGCTCATCAACCAGAGTTTGGACCATCTAAAATGGTTGACTTTGAATTAGAAATGGGCTTTATTACGACGGACGCCAATAAATTAGGGGAAGCTATCCCTATTGATGAAGCTGAGGACTATATTTTCGGACTTGTCTTACTAAATGATTGGAGCGCAAGGGATATACAGAAGTGGGAATATGTGCCCCTGGGCCCATTTATGGCAAAGAATTTTGCCTCTTCTATTTCACCATGGATTGTTACACTAGAAGCTCTTGAACCTTTTAGGGTAGATAGTCCGGCACAAAACCCTGCACCGCTTCCATATCTGCAACAAAAAGGGAAAAATAGTTTTGATATTAATTTAGAAGTTTCAATTACTCCGGATGGAGGAGCTCCTTCTACAATTGCCAAATCAAATTTTAAATACATGTACTGGACAATGGCGCAACAATTAACTCACCATACTTCAAACGGTTGTAAAGTAATCAGTGGTGACCTAATGGGCAGTGGCACAATTTCCGGTACAACGCCAGATTCTTATGGTTCTATGCTGGAATTGGCCTGGCAGGGAACAAAACCTGTAGCTCTTCAGGATGGCGAAAAAAGGACTTCCATTCAGGACTTGGATACGGTAACTTTAAAAGGGTTTTGCGAAAAAGATGGGGTACGTATCGGGTTTGGCAAGGTAGAGACAAAATTGCTTCCTCCACTAGAAAGTAATCTGCAAAATCATTAGGCTAAAAGAACATTTTAGCGAATTTATACGATACATTATCGTTTTTCGTTATGAATTATGTGTGTTTTGGCACAGCTATTGAAAACTGCTGTTAAAACCTATAAACATATTATCATGAGAAAAACGATACTCTTTACAACAATTGTAGTTTTTTTAATAGCATGCGGAGGTGTTAAAAAAACTCAGGAGGCCCTAAATACGGGCAATTATTCCGCTGCCATAAATAAGGCTATAAAAAATCTTGCAGATAATAAAACCAAAAAAGGCAATCAACCTTATGTACTGCTTCTTGAAGAAGCATTCCAAAAGTATACTCAAAGGGAATTAGAAAACATTGCCTATTTAAAGAAAGAAGGTAATCCTGCCAATTACAATGCGATATTTAATGGATATAGCCGCTTGAAAAATATTCAGGAGCGCATAAAGCCTCTTTTACCCTTACAGGTATATGAGGAAGATAGAAATGCCAGATTTTCATTTAACAATTACGACAATGAGATACTTGTTGCAAAGGACAACTTATCTGACTATTTATACAACAATGCTTCAGAGCTATTGCAGAATGCAAAATACAAGGAGGACTTTAGAAATGCTTACAGGGATTTTGAATACTTAAATGAATTAAGTCCCGGATATGCTGATAGTCGTCAAAAAATGGATGAGGCCTATATTAAAGGGCTGGACTATGTTAAAGTGAACATGGTTAACGATACAGAGCAAATAGTTCCGGCACGATTAGAAGAAGAACTATTGAATTTTAACACCTATGGATTAAATGACCAATGGACGCAGTATCATACAAATCCACTGGCTGAAGTAAACTATGATTATGAAATGGAAGTGGCCTTCAGAGCCATTAATATATCGCCGGAACAAATCCAGGAAAAACAAATTGTAAAGGAAAGGCAGATTAAAGATGGAGTTGAAGTACTTCTTGATTCAGATGGAAGAGTAGTAAAGGATAGTTTGGGTAATGAAATAAAGGTTGACAGATTCAGGACAGTAAGTTGTAATTTCTATCAGTTTACTCAACTTAAATCTGCACAAGTTACGGGTAATGTAAGCTATATAGATTTGCAAAGTAAACAGCAACTCAATTCATACCCCCTTAGCAGTGAATTTGTATTTGAGCATGTTTATGCAAATTACAATGGTGATAAAAGGGCGCTTGACAATGATCTTGTACCTCTTTTAAACAGGGTTGCAGTTCCATTTCCTTCTAATGAACAAATGGTCTACGACGCGGGTGAAGATTTAAAATCAAGACTGAAGGACATTGTCGTGAGACACAAATTTAACTAAAACTAAAACCCCGAACTTTCGGGGTTTTTTTATATATATCGGGATAAATCGAGTGATGTAATCCCTCCATGTGATTCATTAGCCACCGCAGTACCATTTTTGATAATTAACACTTGAGGGGACTGGTGGTATACCTTAAATCTGTTTGCGACTTCATTTGAAACTTCCCTGTATCTGTGCAAATCCAAAAAATACAGATCGGCCTGATTATCCTCAAGAGTATATGAATTCTTAAAGGATCTGAGAACCATACTGCTTATTCCACATGTCGTGGAGTGTTTAAAAATAATCTGAGGCCTTTTAGCAGAGTTCTGTTCAATCTCAACGAGCTGATCCGCAGATGTCAGTGGTATCCATTCCAGTTGATCCTTCTTCTCTTCAGAACTTCTGTCTTTACTACTAAATAAGTTATTAAATATTCCCATATTTCTGTTATAGCCGATTAGTCGGATTTATTTTATTTCCCTACAAACTGTCGAAATGTCCTATAAATAGGTCGTTTTACCGACATTTTGTCTGTTTATTCGCCATGGTAAGATTGTTGTCCTACATAGTTCAAAATTAAACATTAACTCGAAAAGAAATATATAATGAACATCAATAATTTTACCATAAAATCCCAGGAGGCCATACAGCAGGCTCAAATGCTTGCACAGGGTATGGAGAATCCGCAAATTGAAAATGAGCATATTTATAAAGCAATCGCTGAGATTGATGAGAATGTTCTCCCATTTATCTTAAAAAAATTAAATGTTAACATTTCTCTTGTAAATCAAATACTTGAAAAGGATCTGGAAAGTTTACCTAAGGTCTCGGGCGGAGAAATTATGTTTTCTAAAGAAGCGGGTAAAACCTTGACCGAAGCCAATATAATTGCTAAAAAGATGGAGGATGAATATGTTTCCATCGAACATTTGATAGTTGCTCTATTTAAATCCAACAGTAAAATATCGAGAATATTAAAAGATCAGGGTATTCAGGAAAAAAGTCTCCTGGCTGCGATTGACGAGTTGCGCAAAGGAGGTAAAGTAACCTCACAAAGCGCAGAAGAAACTTATAATTCATTGAACAAATACGCAAGAAACCTCAATGACCTGGCCGATAAAGGCAAACTCGACCCAGTTATAGGCCGAGACGAAGAAATAAGAAGAATACTTCAAATTCTTTCAAGAAGGACCAAGAATAACCCAATGCTGGTTGGAGAACCCGGTACGGGTAAAACCGCTATAGCAGAGGGGCTTGCGCATAGAATTGTCCAGGGAGATATCCCGGAAAATTTAAAAGATAAGGTCATTTATTCCCTTGATATGGGAGCGCTTATAGCAGGTGCCAAATACAAGGGGGAATTTGAGGAACGACTAAAAGCCGTAATTAAAGAAGTTACGGAATCAGATGGAGACATTGTACTTTTTATAGACGAAATACATACCCTTGTTGGTGCCGGTGGCGGACAAGGAGCCATGGATGCCGCAAATATTCTAAAACCGGCCTTGGCAAGAGGAGATTTGCGAGCTATAGGCGCTACAACATTGGATGAATACCAAAAATACTTTGAAAAGGACAAAGCACTGGAACGAAGATTTCAGAAAGTAACCGTTGACGAGCCCGACACAGAAAGTGCTATTTCAATTTTGCGGGGAATTAAAGAAAAGTATGAATCGCACCATAAAGTTAGAATTATGGACGAAGCTGTTATTTCTGCTGTAGAATTATCACAGCGATATATAACCAATAGATTTTTACCTGATAAAGCTATTGATTTAATGGACGAGGCTGCTTCTAAACTTCGTATGGAAATTAATTCCAAACCTGAAGAATTAGACGTATTGGACAGAAAGATAATGCAATTAGAGATTGAAATTGAAGCAATCAAAAGGGAAGATGATAAAGCGAAACTCAAATTACTCAATATAGATCTGGCAAATCTCAAAGAGGAAAGAAACGAAATTTTCGCAAAATGGGAAAGTGAAAAAACAGTGATTGAGAATATCCAAAAAACGAAACTGGATATTGAAAATTTTAAACAGGAAGCCGAAAGAGCTGAACGTAATGGCGACTATGGCAAAGTAGCCGAATTGCGCTATGGAAAAATAAAAGAAGCTAATGAGAGATTAGAATCTCTTCAAGAGGATCTTGCCCAGGAGCAGAAAAAAGGAACTCTGATAAAAGAAGAAGTGACTACGGATGATATTGCTGAAGTTGTTGCTAAATGGACAGGTATTCCGGTAACTAAGATGCTACAAAGTGAACGCGAAAAACTTTTGAATCTGGAAGATGTATTACACAAACGTGTTGTGGGCCAGGATGAGGCTATTCAAGCCGTATCTGATGCTATCAGAAGAAGCAGGGCCGGATTGCAGGATGCCAAACGTCCTATTGGCTCGTTCCTGTTCCTGGGTACTACCGGAGTAGGAAAAACGGAACTCGCAAAAACTTTGGCAGCTTACCTGTTTGATGATGAAAATGCTTTAACCAGAATTGATATGAGCGAATATCAGGAGCGTCACTCAGTTAGCAGATTGGTAGGGGCACCTCCCGGATACATCGGTTATGATGAAGGTGGTCAACTTACGGAGGCAGTGCGCCGCAAACCTTATTCTGTCATTCTTTTAGACGAGATAGAAAAAGCGCATCCGGATACATTTAATATCCTATTGCAGGTACTTGATGAAGGAAGGCTTACAGATAACAAGGGAAGAGTTGCCGACTTCAAAAATACTATTATCATAATGACCAGTAATATGGGGAGCCATATTATACAGGAAAAGTTTGAAGTTTTAGAGGACATTTATTCCGCTATGGAGTCTGCCAGAGTTGAGGTTCTTGGACTTCTTAGAAAGACCATTCGCCCTGAATTCCTCAACAGGATTGATGATATTATCATGTTTACCCCTCTAAATAAGGAGGATATCAGACTTATTGTTGAATTGCAACTTGAACAGCTTAAGAAAATGCTTTTAAAACAGCATATAACTATTGACGCCACAGAAGAAGCTATTTCACATCTTGCCGAACGTGGTTATGATCCGCAATACGGGGCCAGGCCAATAAAACGAGTTATTCAAAAAGAAGTGCTAAACAGCCTCTCTAAAGAATTACTTAGTGGAAAAGTAAAGGCAGATAGTATTGTGCTGATAGATTCATTTAACGATAAGCTCGTATTCAGAAATCAAAATGAACTAGTCAATTAGTTTTATTGATGTTTTAAAAAGTACCCTTTCGATGTACATCGTAAAAGGGTACTTTTTTTTATGAATTAAAATACCATACAGTATATAGATTTTTTATCTTCGTAAAAAAATGAAGTCATATGCCAACCAAAGCTGAGCGAACTACAGCATACATTATTGAGACTGTAGCCCCCATCTTTAATAAACACGGTTATGTGGGTACCAGCATGAATGACCTTACAGAAGCAACAGGTCTTACAAAAGGAGCATTATATGGTAATTTTGAAAATAAAGAAGCCCTTGCGCTCGCCGCTTTTCAATTTAACAGTACTTTACTACTAAAAGCAATTGACGACAAATTGAATATCGAAGGTACGGCACTGCAAAAACTATTTTCCCTTACTGATTTTTATCGCCATTATAATAAATTCACGGCAAGTATGGGCGGTTGCCCCATATTAAATGTTGGGGTAGATGCCAACAATAACAATGCTCCGCTAAAGTCTGCAGCCAATGAAACCCTACGTACCATTGAAGGAAAAATTGCTTTGGTTTTAGAAAATGGGGTAAAGAATAATGAGATTAAACTACCTGTTACTCCTTTGCAATTTGCAAAACAGTTATACACTATGATTCAGGGAGCAATAGCTATGGCAACAATTGCCAGTGACAGAAAATATCTCATTAACACAGTGGCGTACCTCGATGTTCTTGTGAAAAAAGAAATTAAAAAATAATAGCTTACTTACTCAGGACCCTATAAATCCAGGTTTTTCCTTCATAACGTCCGCCGTATTTTGAATCCCTTGCTTTTCTCGCTTCTTGCATTGTATCATATCTGTTCAAATACACGTAATTGTATTTGTTCTTCGCCCGATAGAAGGATTTCTACTGCTTCTTCTTTGGCTTTTTCTTTTTCCAGCGCTCTATTAATGGAATCCTGTTTCTTCTGTTCCTTAAGTTTATTAACCTCTGCCAAAACTTCTGCCTGTTTAACAGCGTTTAATGAGTCCCTTCTTCTTTTCTCCTGTTGCTCTTTTAAGAGTGCAATCGCCACTGCCTCATTAGCTTTAGCGATAGAATCTTTTCTCTTTTGTTCGGCTAACTCTCGTTCTTTGGATAATTCAATTTGTTTATTTAGAGCTGCAATGGAATCTTTCCTCTTCTGATTCTGTAATTGCTCCAGTGCTAGTAACTCTGCCGCCTTAACTGCTGCCAAAGAATCAATTTCTCTTTGTCTTTCTTCCTCTAACATGAGTTCATCCTTAGCCGGTTCTTCTTCAAGTTCATCTTCCGTTGTTAATTCTTCAACTTCAAAGACTTGTTTGCCAAAACTAAAGGCAGTAACAATTTCAAAACTTGGATCCTCTCCCTTAAGATCACTGCTTGTTCCAAATTCAACCAAAGCCCCAAGAGATAACTTTTTAAAAAAGCGTCCCCCTACCCCGGTAGAAATGCCGTAAAAGCTATTATATCCGGCTTGTGCCCAGAATTTTGGGGTAGAAAAAAAGGTGTTAAACCCTATTTGATTATCAAAATTTGGCAATCGCTTATAGTAAAGACTAGGTCTTATATACGAAGAAGATGTATCACCAAAAACAGTTATCGGGAAATCGTAACTGGCCAGACCCATATAAATTAAACCCGCAGCACTGGCATTACTCTCATTGGTTGTAAAGTTTCTATCTACCAGGTTCTCCATAGCGATACCAAAACTGAATGCATCTAATTGAAGTCTTACAGCAGGTGCTATTTGAAGAATAAAATTACTTTTTTCCTGAAACTGCGGGAAATCAAAATCCGGGTCCAAAATAAAATCCTCCGCAAGTTCTCGTTGATAGCCAATAACATTAACCCCAAGAGTTATTTGAGTTGACGGATTCAATACAAATCTATACGCATAATTTAGTACTCCTCCTTTATTCACAAATACTCCGGTATTATGCTGCAGGAATCCCCCTCCTATGGCAGATTCCTCGTTTAACTTCCGAGTATAATTAAAAAATAAAGTTGTGGGATTGGCATCAATGCCTTGCCATTGCCATCTGGTCCATAAAGCTACCGACTGTGGATCATTCCGATCCAACGAAAACACCGGACTTAATAAACTACTATTAAATTCAGTAAGATTGTGCTGTCTGAAATCATAGGGTAATTCCGGCTGCTGAGAATTTACATACAGCACGGTCAAAACCAAAAAAATAAAGAGAATTCTATTCAGCATAACAATAGAAAAAACAAAGGATTAACATACTAATTTCACCGAATTTCAGTTAAATTAGAGCATACTTTAAAATTATTCAAACCAATCCCGTATGAAAACAGTTAAACTTCTCATTTTTGCCATTATATTAACAGGCCTAATCTCTTGCAAAGATGATCAAAAATTATCAGAAGCCTATGTTGAGCCGGCTGTTTCTACTTATTATTTTATAAGACATGCAGAAAAGATCAGAAGTGATTCAGAAGACATCGATCCTGAACTAAGTCAAAAAGGACTTGGTAGGGCCATGCACTGGGCTGAAATATTGAATGATGTTGAGCTGGATGCCATATATTCAACAGATTACGAGCGCACAACCATGACAGCAGCTCCCACCTCTGTTAAAAAGGATATAACGGTCCAATATTATGACCCGTCTGATATTGATATCGAACAATTCAAGATAGATAATTTAGGCAAAAAAGTACTTGTAGTGGGACATAGTAATTCCACACCTGAATTTGTAAATAAAATGCTTGGAGAAGAGAAATATGACTCCATGGATGATTATGACAATGGCAGCCTTTTTATTGTTCAGGTAACGGGGAAAAATACCACTAGCAATCGTCTGCACTTTAATTGCAATTGTCCGGATTAACTGTTATATCTTCCAATCGGATTGTGGATAGAAGTTCTAATTTTTTCGATTTAAAAAGAGCTTCCAGCTTATACACTGAAATATTATCTGTGGCTTTATAATTGTTATAATCAACAAACCGTATTCCATTTATTATTTGTTCATTAAATGCCTCACGGAATCTGGATCCACCACCATTAGTATTAAATTGATACGCTAAGTAATCTGGTTTAAACGTCTCTTTATTAAACCAGTATATATATACATCTTCAAAATCCTCACCTCCATCCTCTTCATCGAAAGTGACCTCAACTTTGTAGTACTGATTACCCCCTATTTGTGTTTCACCCAGAAGTTTTTTGTTTACTGCCGGATCATTTAAGCCATAAGGGAGATAAGCAAAATAATGAACAGAGTTTATTGAGTTTGAATATTTAATCGCCATTGAGTCGGCTACATTTACAAGCTTGCCATTAATGAATCTTTCAAAACCATTATGCTTAAGGATGTCCAATATCTCAGTTGAATCTTTTTTGATAATTCGTTTTAAAATTTTTCTGTCTTTGGTATTATTCATTTCATATCTGATATCCCTAAAAGTAAAGGATATATTGCAAGATCTGTAACGATTACCCCCGGATACTTCTATAGACTTGTCTACGATATCCTGGACAGGCATAAGATCAGAATTGTTATTTCTGCAACCAACAATTGCGAGAAAGATAAGAATAAGTGAAAATCTAAACATTTAATAGTTTTAATAGTAAACGTAAAAGTCTTGATTTCTTTACACTTTTCACAAAAATAAATTCAATTTCCAGTGTATAGTACTCTGGTATTTGTTCTTACTTTTGTTACTTATGCAGAAAGCAATAAACATAAAAAACAAAAAAGCTCGTTTCGAATACGAATTCCTGGATACCTACATAGCAGGAATTGTACTTTCAGGGTCCGAAATAAAATCTATTCGACTGGGAAAGGCTTCAATCACGGAAAGTTTTTGTGAATTCAATGAACAGGGAGAACTTTTTGTAATAAATATGCAAATTGATGAATATTCTCATGCCACTCACTTTAGTCACAAACCCAAAGCTGCACGGAAACTTCTGTTAAAAAAGCAAGAATTAAAAAAACTGGAAAAAGAAGTAAAAAATACCGGGCTTACCATTATTCCTATAAACCTTTTTGTCAATGACAAGGGATTGGCAAAACTTAAAATCGTTTTGGCTAAAGGAAAGAAACTTTATGATAAGCGCGAAAGTATAAAGGATAGGGACAATAAGAGAGATCTGGATAGACTTAAAAAGAATTTTAATAATTAAGCACAAATTCATTTCCTGAACCGGAAATTCATTGATCAATTTTTATCTTCTAAAAGCGGAACAAATCGAAAGGATCCAAATTCCTGGCGCTCAAATTCTTTTTCTGAATTTCTAATTATACGTGTCATAATCTGATCATCCAGACCAACGGGGATTACCAATTTACCTCCAATTTTTAATTGAGATAGAAGAGCTTTTGGAATTTCAGGAGCCCCGGCAGTTACAATAATTCCTTCAAAAGGGGCTTCATCCGGAAGACCTTTATATCCGTCACCAAAAATAAATTTTTTGGGTCTGTATCCCATTTTCTTAAAAAATATGGACGTTTTTTTAAATAATTCCAGCTGTCGTTCAATGGTAAAAACCTTAGCCTTCAATTTCAAAAGCACGGCTGTCTGATAGCCACTTCCTGTTCCAATTTCCAATATTTTATCACCTGGATTCAATTCTAATAATTCTGTCTGGAAGGCTACAGTGTATGGCTGAGATATAGTTTGGTCGGCAGCTATAGGAAACGCCTTATCCTGGTATGCGTGATCTTCAAAACTACTGTCCATGAACAGGTGTCTTGGCACCGCTCTGATGGCGTCTAACACATTTTTATTTTTTATATTCTTAGCAGCAATAATATCAACAAGTTTATTGCGCATTCCTCTATGTTTGAAAGTATCTTTCAAGGCTTTGATTTTGTGTTGCTAAAATTAGAAAATCAATTTGAAACCAGGGGTATTTTCCAGGTGATACATTAGCTTAATTTAGAATTAATCTCCTTATTTTTGAAGAAATACAAATTTATGCTCAAAGTTGGCGTATTAGGTGCAGGTCATTTAGGTAAAATTCATTTGCGCCTTCTCAATGAATCTCCTGAATATAATTTAATTGGATTTTTCGACCCGGATGCAAAAAACAGTGAAAAGGTTGCTGAGGAATTTGGATATTCCTATTTTGACAATATAGATTCCTTAATGGATGAAGTGGATGTCGTGGATATTGTAACACCCACCTTATCGCATTATGAGTGTGCAAAGAAAGCCATGGAGAAAGGAAAGCACGTTTTTATCGAAAAACCAATTACCAATACTTTAGATGAAGCAAAGGAGCTTTTAAGAATTGAAGATGAGAACAATGTAAAAGGACAGGTGGGGCATGTAGAACGCTTTAATCCTGCCTTTGGGGCGGTAAAGGACAAAATTAAAGATCCTATGTTTATTGAAACGCACCGTCTGGCTGAATTCAACCCCAGAGGAACCGATGTTCCTGTAGTATTAGATTTAATGATTCATGATATAGATGTCATTCTTAGTGTCGTGGGGTCCGAAGTAAAAAAAATTAATGCGAGTGGTGTATCTGTTATAAGTAAATCTCCGGATATTGCAAATGCCAGAATTGAATTTGAAAACGGATGTGTTGCTAATCTTACCGCAAGTAGAATCTCATTAAAAAACATGAGAAAATCAAGGTTTTTTCAACGCGATGCCTATATCTCGGTCGATTTTTTAGAAAAAGTTGAAGTGGTAAAAATGAAAGACGCCCCGGAAGTTCCCGGAGAATTTGACATGGTACTTCAGAATGCAGAAGGGGAAAAAAAGCAGATTTATTTTGAGAATCCTGAAATTCTAAATAATAATGCTATCAAGGATGAACTCGAAACCTTTGCTGAGGCCATAAATAATAATAGCACTCCTGTAGTAACATTAAAACAGGGTTCTCAGGCGCTCGATGTAGCCTTGCAGATAATTTCATCTTTCAAAAACTAATCGTATCCCGGCAAAACGTTAATTAGGTAATTCTTACAGATCAATTAGCTTAAAATGATAACAACAATTGCAGTAATAGGAGCAGGTACAATGGGTAACGGAATTGCCCATGTGTTTGCACAAAATGGTTTTAAAGTACATTTGATTGACATCTCTAAGGAAGTACTGGAGAAAGGAACTTCAACGATATCTAAAAATCTGGACAGGATGTTGGTAAAAAATGTCATTACGGAAGATGATAAGACCAAAACACTGGAAAACATTACTTGTTATACTTCAATTAAGGAAGGGGTTAGTAAAGTAGAATTGGTGATTGAAGCGGCAACTGAAAATGTGGAATTAAAATTGTCCATTTTTAAGGAACTGGATACCCATAGCAAAGAAAATACGATTCTCGCTACCAATACGTCTTCAATTTCAATAACCCAAATTGCGTCGGTGACAAAAAGACCGGACAAGGTAATAGGAATGCACTTTATGAACCCGGTTCCTATAATGAAATTAGTGGAGATTATCAGAGGGTATAGCACAAGTGACGGAGTTACTAAAACCGTGATGGAAATTTCCGAAAAATTAGGTAAAATACCCACTGAAGTAAATGATTATCCGGGGTTTGTAGCCAACAGGATCTTAATGCCCATGATTAATGAAGCTATTGAAACTCTTTACAATAACGTAGCAGGTGTTTCGGAAATAGATACGGTAATGAAATTAGGTATGGCACATCCGATGGGACCCTTACAATTAGCAGATTTCATTGGACTCGATGTATGCCTTTCAATCCTGAATGTTATGTACAATGGGTTTAAAAACCCAAAATACGCCCCATGTCCACTTCTTGTAAATATGGTAATGGCAGGCAAAACAGGAGTTAAATCGGGGGAAGGTTTTTACGACTATTCAGAATCGCGCAGGGCAGAAAAAGTGGCCGCACAATTTGCACAATAAGCCTATGGCAGTTATTCAACCATTTAAAGCAATACGGCCTGCAAAGGATAAAGTCCCATTTGTTGCTTCACGTTCTTATGAAGAATATTCTAAGAAAGAATTAGACTGTGTCTTAAATTATAACCCATTTTCCTTTTTACATATATTAAATCCGGGATATCGATTTAATAAAGCAGTCTCAGGTATGGAGCGCTTTAAACTTGTCCATAACCGATATTTAGAGTTTTTGGAAGACCAAATTCTTTTAAAGGACAATGAGGAAAGCTTTTATATATATCGTATTGAAAAAAATAACTTTAATTGCTGTGGAATCATATGTGCAACCAGTACCGAGGATTACAGAAATTCGGTAATTAAAAAACACGAAAACACAATTGAGCGAAGAGAAAAGTTATTTGCAAATTATCTCCATGTCGTAAAGTTTAAAGCAGAACCAATTTTAATGATTTATCCGGATTCTAGTGAAATAGCTTCCGTTATTGCTTCCGAGATAAAAAATATTCCGGAATGTCATTTTACAACACCAGACAGTGTCACACATACACTTTGGAAATTATCAAAAGAAAGTACGATAAAACAATTACAAATGGAATTTGGTAAAGTAAATTCCTTATATATTGCTGATGGGCATCATAGAAGCGCTTCTTCCAATCTACTTTCTCGTATAGAACAAAAGAAAAATCCGGATCATACTGGCCGGGAACCTTATAATTTTATAATGAGTTATTTAATTCCGGAGTCGGAGATTAAAATCTTTGAATTTAACAGAATGGTACGCGATCTGAACGGGCTTACACCAGAAGAGTTTCTTGTAAAACTCGATAAGTTTTATAGAATTAAAAATCATGGAAATCAACTATATAGACCTGGTAAAAAGCATCATTTCAGCATGTACCTCAATGGCTCATTCTATTCGCTATACCTAAGAAAAAAAGTTTATAAACTTTCTGATGCCCTGAATAAATTAGATACTCAGATATTATATAAGACCATTCTGGAACCAATACTTGAAATAAAAGATCTAAGAAACGATAAACGGATTCAATATGGCCATGGCAAACGTAATGTCCTTAAAATGAAAGATGAAATTGATAGCGGGAACTTTGCAGTGGGTTTTGGGCTGGTTCCTTTAAACGTTGATGAGATAAAGGCAATTGCCGACGCTGGTTTGGTAATGCCCCCTAAGAGCACCTATATTGAACCAAAACTCAGAAGTGCGCTCGCTATCTATGATTTAGGTTCAACTGAAACTTAATGAGCATACCGAAGTACAACCACCATTCTCAGATATGAAATAATCCTAACTTCGGCCTTGATCGTAAATTATTTACTAATTTCAAATAAAAATAAGTGTCCATAAAAAATAACCTTCTAAGAATTCTTGATGATCTTCCCAAAGATATAAGCCTTGTTGCGGTATCCAAAACCAAAACCAATGCGGAAATTTTGGAAGCCTATGAAGGGGGGCAGCGTATTTTTGGCGAAAACAAAATTCAGGAATTGGTTCCTAAATGGAATGAATTACCGAAAGATATTGAATGGCATATGGTAGGACATATGCAAAGCAATAAGGTAAAATACATAGGTGAGTTTATCTCATTGATTCATAGTGTAGATAGCTTAAAACTGCTGAAAGAGATAAACAAACAAGGATTAAAAAATGATCGTAATATTAATTGCCTGCTTCAGATTCACATCGCTCAGGAACAAACAAAATTCGGTCTTAATGAAGCAGAGTTATTTGAATTAATAGATTCGGAGGAGTTTGAAAAACTCAAAAATGTATCCGTGAAGGGATTGATGGGTATGGCCACTTTTACCGAAGATAAGGAACAAATCCGTAAAGAATTTTCATATTTAAATTCAATCTATTTAAAATTAAAAAACAAAATTCCGGGAGCAAATGTACTATCAATGGGTATGAGCGGAGATTATAAAATTGCTATTGAAGAAGGCAGTACGATGGTACGCATAGGAAGTAGTATCTTTGGTGTTAGAAACAACTAATTTAAATGTAAGTAAACAGCAATTTTTAAAATATTAAATGTACGCTATACTTGACATAGAAACCACAGGAGGTAAATATAATGAGGAAGGGATAACTGAAATTGCCATTCATAAATTTGACGGACATGAAGTTGTGGATAAATTCATTAGCCTGGTAAATCCGGAAAAGGAAATTCAACCCTTTGTTGTTAATCTCACGGGAATTAATAATAAAATGTTGCATACAGCTCCTAAGTTTCATGAAGTAGCGAAACGTATTGTTGAAATAACTAAAGATACTGTCCTTGTGGCTCACAATGCCCAATTTGATTACAGAATCTTGCGAACAGAATTTCGAAGATTAGGATTTGATTTTGAGAGGAAAACACTTTGCACAGTGGATTTGTCTAAAAAGTTGATCCCTGATGCGAAATCACATAGTTTGGGAAAACTGGTTCGTTCTTTGGGCATTCCTGTTAGTGACCGCCATAGAGCTAACGGAGATGCGCTGGCTACCTTAAAATTATTTAAACTTTTACTTACTAAAGACACAGATAAGGCAATTATAAAAGAAATTGTGAGAGAAGAATCTTTGGGTGAGCTCACCCAAAGACAGTTAGATATTGTGGCCAGCATGCCAACCGAAGTCGGGGTTTATTATATGCATAATAAAGATGGTGAAATTATTTTTCTTGGAAAAAGTAACAATATCAAAAAACGAGTTAACCGTCACTTTTTAAAGAGTGGAGACCTGGCAAGGCAAATTCAGAAAGAAACCAAAAAGGTTACCTATGAAAAGACCGGCAGTGAATTGGTAGCACTGTTAAAAGAAAATGAAGAACTAATTAAAAATAAACCCAAATTCAATATTAAGGGCAAACAAATTAAGGTCTCAAATAAAAAACATCAGGTACAAATTAATGGCTATGATATACTATCCGATAATTTAATAATTGTCGACAAAGGAAGGGAAATCGGCGAGCGCAGTGCTATACTTATCAAAAAAGGAGAATTTAGTGGATTAGGTTTCTATAACCTGAACTATCAAATTAATAATATTCATATCTTAGAATCAATTATTACCCCGATGAATAACTCGCGGTACACCAGAAAAATTATTGAATCGTACCTAAGAGAGAAAAAAGTACTTGAGATCATTGAATTGAAAAACCACCAGTGACAGATACAGAGATAGAGCCAGAATTTACACCAAAAAAAGGCTGGAAATATAAACTTCACGAAATAATTTATGGCACTCATACGCCGGCAGGTAAGCTATTTGATATAGTTCTGCTTATAGTAATCGTTTATAGTGTTATTATCGTTATGCTGGAGAGCGTTCCAAGAATAGATGCGAAATATCATTCTTTTCTCAATATTTCGGAATGGACAGTCACTATTTTATTTACGCTGGAGTACATCCTACGTCTTATATGTATAAAAAAGCCAACAAAGTATATTTTTAGTTTTTTTGGTGTCGTCGATCTTCTTTCTACTATCCCAAAATATTTATCCTTTTTTATAGGAGGGTCACAGTATATTACTGCTTTCAGGGCATTAAGACTTCTTAGGGTTTTCAGGATTCTAAAATTAGTGCGTTATGTTGGAGAGTCTAATAATTTGTTAAGAGCCTTAAGAGCCAGCAGAACCAAAATTTTCATTTTTGTATTCTTTGTACTAGTTGTTTCTGTAATACTCGGAACAATTATGTATTTGATAGAAGGTCCGGAACATGGCTTTAATAGTATACCCCATAGTGTATATTGGACCATTGTAACTCTGACAACAGTAGGCTATGGTGATATCTCACCTGAAACCGGATTAGGGCAGTTTATCGCTACCTTAATAATGATTATTGGTTATGGTATTATTGCAGTTCCAACCGGAATTGTAACCGTTGAATTTGCCAAAGGACAGAAAAAGGATTCTGCTGAAGAAAAAATAATCTGTGAAAATTGTTCAAGCGAAGGACATACACCTGAGGCAAATCATTGCTTTAATTGTGGAAGTAAGCTATAATGAAGAAGGTGCTTATTACGGTAATAGGGCCAACTGCTATTGGTAAAACAAAATTAGCTATCGACCTGGCAACACATTTCAAAACAGAGATTATCTCTTCAGACTCCAGACAATTTTACAAGGAAATGTCAATAGGTACCGCGGTTCCTTCCAGGCATGAATTAGAATCCATACCGCATCATTTTATTCAACATAAGAGCATTCACCAACCATATAATGTGGGAGATTTTGAAAAGGATGCCCTTAAAATTCTCGAGAATCTATTTAAGAAACATGATAATGTTGTTATGGTCGGCGGCAGTGGGTTATATATTGATGCAGTTGTCAAAGGTTTAGATACTTTCCCTGAGGTTGACAGGGAAATACGAACTAATTTAAATTCCATTCTTAAACAGCAAGGAATCGAAGTTTTGCAAAAGCAACTTAAAGAACTCGACCCGGAATATTACAAAAAAGTAGATATTCAAAATCCACATAGAATCATACGTGCTCTGGAAATATGCCATGGCACGGGTAAGGCCTACTCTTCCTTTATTAACAAACGAAAACTTCCCAGGCCGTTCAGTACAATTATGATTGGCCTTTTCGCAGAAAGAAGTATACTATATGATAAAATAAATAAAAGGGTGGATAGCATGATTGAAAACGGACTTGAAGAAGAAGCCAGGTCGTTACATAAACACAAACATTTAAATGCGCTGCAAACTGTGGGCTATACAGAGCTTTTTAACTTCTTTGATGGCAATTGGGATCTGGATTTTGCTATTTCTGAAATTAAGAAGAATACACGACGTTTCGCAAAAAGGCAATTAACATGGTTTAGAAAAAATAAGGATATTGTTTGGGTAGAACCATACACCCCAATTAATGAGATAATCGAAAAGATTATGCTCTTGAGAATAAATTTGAAAGATGAAGCAGGGAGACTCTAATATTTATTTTATCATGGGGGTTTCCGGTTGTGGTAAATCGACAATTGGGAGTTTACTGGCTGATGAACTAAAAATACCGTTTTTTGATGGGGATGACTATCATTCTGAAACCAACGTAAAAAAAATGGCCTCAGGCCAACCATTAACCGATAATGATCGAATGGATTGGTTGTTACGATTAAATGAATTAGCGCAAAGTAGGCTTGAAAAAGGGGCAATAATAGGCTGTTCTGCATTAAAGGAATCCTACAGACGAGTATTGGAGGCCAACCTGCAAGAAAATGTAAGATGGATATATCTAAGTGGTTCTTTTGATGATATAATGAGCCGTTTAAGCCAAAGAAAAGGACATTTTATGCCAGCTGCACTTCTTAAGTCTCAGTTTGAAATTCTTGAAATACCCCATAATTCAATAAAAGTATCAATTAATCTTCCAGCTGAGCAATTGGTTAAACGAATCCTGGAACTAATTAAGTCTCAATAAAAAAGGCACCATTATCCGGTGCCTGATTCTCTATTAATTTATATATTTTATTCGTTTTTTATCACAAGTCTGAAGCCTTCACCGTGAATATTTAAAATTTCAACTACGTCATCGCGCTTAAGATACTTCCGCAATTTGGCAATATAAACATCCATACTTCTCGAGGTAAAATAATTGTCATCACGCCATATTTTTGTCAACGCCAACTCTCTGGGCATAAGGTCATTCTCATGCAATGCCAGCAACCTTAATAACTCATTTTCCTTCGGAGATAATTTTATAGGATCTTCATCCTTGTATTTAAGAAATCTTAGCTTAGAGTTTAAGTGAAAGTTTCCAATATTAAATTCAAATTGTTTACTGTCAGCCAGTGTATTGGAAGCCTTTCTCTGAAGAATTGCCCTTAATTTCATAAGTAATACTTCAGAATCAAAAGGTTTATTCAAATAATCGTCGGCCCCGGCTTTATAACCTTTAAGAACGTCTTCTTTCATTGTCTTGGCCGTAAGAAATACAATTGGAACGTTTTCATTTTTCTCACGAATTTCCCTTGCCAGGGTAAACCCATCTTTATAAGGCATCATTACATCTAATATACAGACATCATAATTGTCCTTTTTAAATTTTTCAAAACCTTCCATGCCATTTTTTGCCAAAGTAACATCAAAATCGTTCATGGATAGGTAGTCTTTCAAAACGATTCCAAAGTTTGGATCGTCTTCTACTAAAAGTATTTTTTTGTTTTCTGTTTCCATAATTATTTAAATTAATGGTAGTTTTATGTAGAAGCTGCTTCCTTTATCTTTTTCACTTTCAGCATAAACTTCCCCTTGGTGATCTTCTACTATTTTTTTTACATAAGCTAACCCTAGCCCATGTCCTTTAACATTATGTATATCTCCGGTGTGCTCTCTATAAAATTTTTCAAAAACTCTTTTTAACACAACTTTGCTCATTCCTGCACCCTGATCCTGTACTTTAATGACAATATAATTATTGGCAATCTCCGTAAAAACGTCAATTTTTGGTGCTTCCGGTGAATATTTCACGGCATTATCCAAAATATTTACAATTACATTTCCAAAATGCATTTCATTAGCCAACACATCAGATCTGGCAGCGTCTAAATGTGTATTGATATATCCTCCCTTATCGGTTACAATAAGCTGAACATGAGTAATTGCTTTCCTAATAATGTCGTGCACATCTACTCTATCCTTACTTATATCTAATTGATTTTTTTCTAGTTTCGAGATCCTAAGTACATTTTCAACCTGCGCATGCATTCTTTTGTTCTCCTGTCTTATCATTTGCAAATAGCGCTGCACCTTTTCCTGATCTCCAATAATTTTAGGATTTTTAATTGCCTCAACCGCCAAATTTATTGTAGCAATGGGTGTTTTAAACTCATGGGTCATGTTATTTATGAAATCTGACTTTATTTCAGAAATCTGCTTCTGTTTTATTAATTGATAAATTGCACTTGCATAAGCCAAAACTATGATAAGCGTGAAAACCAGAGATAAAACTGCCATTCCGAGAATGGTCTGTAGTAAAAACTTTTTCTTTTTTGGAAAAGATAATAAGAATGTAAAATTACTCAATCCCTCACTGTTCTTAAAGAATGGTGCTTTATAGACCGTTGTACCCCCATATTTAAATCTTTGGGATTTCAATTTGGTCGGTAATCCCTTGCTATAGACTCCATACTCATAATCAATATCCATACCTCTGTTCTCCAACTCACGATCCAGCAATAACTCTATTTCTTGTTTTGAAACCCGTTTATGAATTGGAACTTTTTCAGCGTATTCGCGATATACATCATCAAAAATTGCCTTATCTATCGATGATAAGCCTCCTACCTTCTCCAATTTTTGAATTGGGTTTAGTTTATAGCTTTTACCATCAAGTCCAAAATCCTCTTTATAAACCGTTTTTGTTCGTTTACTGGTGTAATTTTTTATTGTTGTGGTATCGTTACCATTGCTATTGTCAAAGAACGTAGATGCGATATTATAATCCTCCTCTAAAATTCCATGTGAATAGAAGAGAATCTCGTTTGAATTTATATCCCTATCAATAAAAAATATGTTGCTCAGATGGGAACTCTTGAACTCCCCTACACTATCCTTGAGATTCAAAAATCTCTCAGAGTAGTCGCCCATTTCACGGTCTTCAATTTTGTCTATTACCTTATTAAGAACTTCTGAAACTGTATTTGAAAATTGTTCTTCTTTATCCTCGACAGAACTTTTTATCCAATACAATTGTACAGATATAATCCCAATAAGAGAGAGGCTCATTAAAATGACCAGAATAGCAAATAATCTCTTATTCATCGATAGGGTAAATTTAAAAATTTAACATTTAGCAGATCGCCTGTTTAACCTAACCTTAACAAAAATGTTAAAAAAGCGCCTAGACCGCTAATTTAGTAAGTTGATGGTGAATTTTTTCAACCTGTAATTTGGTCTCTTCAAGGTCCGTATTTTCGATTATATAATCAGCTAAGGGAATCTTTTTAGAATCGTTCCATTGATTCTCCATTCGAGCTAAAATTTCTTCCCTGGATATATTATCTCTTGCTAATATTCTTTCTAAACGGGCCTCTTTTGTAGCCTTTACAAGTATTACTTTATCAAAAATCTTATAGGAGTTGTTTTCAAAAAGTATTGCTGCCTCCTGGATCACATAGGGAGTTCTTTTCTTTTTTACCCAACTGATGAAGTCTTTTCTAACGGCAGGATGCACTATGGCATTTAGCTTTTGAAGTAATTCTTTGTCGCCAAAAACCTTATCCGCTATATATTTTTTGTTTAACTTTTCCAATGCATAAGACTCCTCCCCCAAAAGATCAACAATGGCATTTCTTATCTCTTTAGAGTCCTGCATTAACTTTTTAGCTTTCAGATCTGAGTTATAAACCGGTACACCTAACTCTTCAAATAATTTGGCCACAGTTGTTTTTCCGCTGCCAATGCCCCCCGTTAATCCTATAATCTTCATTGGCGTTTTAGGATAAATTCCACTTCGTTCTCTAACAACTGAACACTATAGACATCGCCTGGTTCCTCTACAAGTGTTACCTGAAGTTTTTTATCCTTATCTCTTTGCTCCTGATAATTAGCAACAATTTTAAAGTCTAAAGGACCAATATCCTTTAATCGATCTATTCTGGCTTTGCAAAGAACTTCAAGTGTGCCGGGGTAAGTTTTTATCTCTGTCCCCTCAGGGAGATTAATAACGTCAACCGGAATTTCTATTACTTTTTCTGAGAATCGAAAAACATTACCAGAGATTCTTACCTCTTTTTCGGAAAGTTCAGAATTCTTTAATTCTTCCGGCAATACAAGTTCAACTACTATGGAAAAATCTTCACTAATTTCATTAAGTTCAACTTCATAGGTTGAGACAGAATTTACGAGATCTAGCTCCTCTTTCGGACCTCTTATAAATATTAGTTCGGGTTCTATGACCAATTCACCGTCTACAAGATAATTCTGGGCCGGATTTAAGTTAATATTCGGAGAGACAGGTACTTCTTTTGATTCAAGCTTGTAAAAATCTAGTACCAAGGTGTCCCTGTCTATTTCCATAAGTGTCATAGAGGCAGATAATTGGCTCTCTATCTGTTTCCTGAAATCAAGTTGGGTAATATAAAAATTTGATTGATCATTTGTCATAGCAGACAGGTCAATCCTAATATTTTTTCTATTGTAATTTAACCCCAGGAACTGAAATCCACTTGCTCTAAGCCTAACATCAACATTTTTTATAGTATTATCAGCTAAAAGCAGGCTGTCCGGAACATTAATATACTCCAGGTCAAAAGTAGTCCGGTCAACATAAGTTTCAGATAATCTACTAACAAGCCAGGCTAGAAAAGAGCATACAAGAAAGATTAGAAAGATATTTATCTTTCTTTTGTCATTACTCCTTTTAACTCCATTCTTCTCCATTAATTTTGCTTAAAAAACAATTCGGGGAAAATTACCTGCGGTTTACTTTTGCTAAAATTAACCAAGATTACTGATTTAAGAAAACCATATCCATAACCGAAAAATTGAATCATTACTGCAATAATAGCTAAAAGAGCAACTGCAAGGTTTTTATTCTTTATTAGGGCATCTAAAAAAATAAACGCAAAATATGCGGCATAAAGTATAAAGAGCCATGGATATCTCCCCCACCCTATAAAGAGTAAAATAATAGAAAATATTAACCCTATGCAGAAAAGTGAAGGAAACCAATAGAATAATCTGGATGAACCTGGATGCCAATTATTCAAAATTGGGCGGACCATGCCAAACTTTTTAACCTGTAAAAAGAATTTATTAAAGCTAATTCTTCGTTTGTGGTACACAAACGCTTCCCTGATTAATTTCGTTTCATACCCTTTTTCCCATAAGCGCATACTTAGATCCGGGTCCTCTCCCGGGTGTATATTTCCAAAGCCTCCGGAGTCTTGAAAAGCCTTTTTAGAAATCCCCATATTAAAACTTCTGGGCTGAAATTTATCTACAGTTTTTTTACTTCCTCTAATACCTCCGGTAGTGAAAATTGAAGTCATGGCATAATTTATGGCCTTCTGAACTTTTGAGAATGTATCATGAGCGGCATCAGGGCCACCAAAACAATCTACGTATTTAGTATTTAAGGATTGGGCAACCCTTTCTAGATAATTGACCGGAATTATGCAATCTGAATCCAGTATTATAAAATAATTCCCGCTGGCACGATGCATACCGTAATTTCTTGAATCTCCGGGCCCGGTGTTCTTTTTAAAAAGATAGGTAATATTCAATTTTTCTTTATAATCTTCAATAACCATTTTAGAAGTTGTAACAGAGCCATCTTCAACTATAACTATTTCATATGGTTCATCATAGGACTGATGCAACAAACTCTCCAAAAGTTCCCGAATTTCATCAGGTCTGTTGAACACGGGAATTATTAAAGAAAAAGAAAAATTCATATTATAATTAGGGTATACATAAAAACCATCCTGTATTGGGATGGCTTCCTAATTTTTCAAATGTTGTTATTCGGCAAAATGCTCAATTACTTCCTGACTCACCCCTGTACTTGAAAATCCACCATCATGAAACAAATTCTGCATCGTAACTTTTTTTGTAAGATCTGAAAAAAGCGAAACGGTGTAATCTGCACAATCCTGAGCCGTCGCATTACCCAATGGGGACATCTTTTCTGCATAATTAATAAAACTATCAAAACCTTTTACTCCCTGTCCTGCCGTAGTTGGTGTAGGAGATTGGGAAATTGTATTGACCCTTACCTTTTTCTCTTTTCCAAAAAAGTAACCAAAGCTCCTGGCAACAGATTCAAGATAAGCTTTGTTATCCGCCATATCATTATAATCCGGAAATGTACGTTGGGCAGCCATATATGTCAATGCTACTATACTTCCCCAAGGATTCATTGCATCAGCTTTATATAGGCTCTGCATAACCTTATGGAATGAAAGTGCAGAAACATCCCATCCTTTAGTTGTAAAGTCATATTTTTCATCGGTATATAAACGACCTTTGCGGACATTAACCGACATTCCTATTGAGTGTAAGACGAAATCCAGTTTTCCTCCCAAGATTTCCATTGATTTGGCAATTAAATCATTCAAATCAGTTTCACTAGTGGCATCTGCAGGAATTATTTGTGACCCGGTTTTCTCTGCCAGAGCATTAATCTGACCCATCCGCATGGCAATTGGAGCATTTGTCAGAACGAATGTACCGCCTTCTTCATGAACGCGTTCGGCTGTTTTCCATGCAATAGAATTTTCATCAAGTGCGCCAAAAATAATTCCCTTCTTACCTTTTAATAGATTATATGCCATGTTAAAGTGCTTTGGTTTAATTTGAAGTCAAAGATATCTAAAAAAGTAGAAACAAAATCGCTCTGACGGGATAATTGAAACACAATACGAGAGGGAAAAATTAAACTTATTGAGGATTTGCTTTTTAATTCAAAAGTTGTCTTGCATGCGCAAGTGCAGAATCTGAAAGATTTTTACCTCCCAGCATTTCGGCCAACTCAAATACTCTCTCATCCTCCAGTAATTCTTTCATTTGGGTTTGAGTACTATCATCTTTATCGGTTTTAAAAACTTTAAAATGACGATCCCCCTTTGAAGCAATTTGAGGAAGATGTGTTATTGAAAATACCTGCATATTCCGGCTCATTTCATGCATAATATCCCCCATTCGGTTCGAAATTTCACCCGAAACGCCACTATCTATCTCATCGAACATTAATGTAGGTAATTGCTCATAGCGTGCAAGTATAGATTTTATAACGAGCATAATACGGGAGAGTTCTCCTCCTGAAGCAACCTTTTTTAAGGTATTGTAATCTGATCCCTTATTAGCAGAAAATAGAAATATTAGCGTATCCCTGCCATTAGTTTTATATTCTTCAGCAGGAACAATTTCAATTTTGAAGGTAGCATTGGCCAATCCCAGCGAGCTCAAAGAAGTTTCAAGTTTTTTCCTTATTTCGGGAATTACCTTCCTTCTGCGAACAGATAGCGCATTGGCATCTTTATCAAGTTCTTTTTTTAATCCCTCAATTAAACTTTTTTTATCTTCAATTTCTTCTTCAAGATTTTGTATTGCGCCAACCCTGTTTTCAAGTGATTTCCTTATATCAATCAATTGAGAGATATTGGTTACATCATGTTTTCTTTGCAGGTCATATAATACTTGCAATTTAGTATTGATTTCATCAAGTTTTCCGGGATCTGGTTCAACAGATTCGCGAAGAATTTGCATTTCCTCGGCGATGTCTTTCAATTCTATAAAAATTGAATCTATTCGCTCCTTGAGATTTGTAAACTTGTTTCCAATTCGGGACAATTTTACGGAAATAGACTTAAGTTCCTGAAACAAACTCAAAATTCCTATTTGTTCATCCCCCAGTATTTGATCCCCTTTGGATAAATTTTCAAGAACAGTCTCAACATTATTCAATTGCTGGTACTGATCTTCCAATTTCTCCTGGAGTCCTTCTTCAAGATATATTGCATCTAATTCATTTAATAGGAAAGAATTGTAGTCATGTTCTTTATTTGCATTTTTTTGAAATTCAATGAGCTCTTCAAATTCCTGCAAGGCAGTTTTGTATTTTGTTAGTTTATTGGCGTAGGCATTGAGTATAGCTGTATTATCAGCAAATGCATCAATAAGCTTTAATTGAAAATCGTGCTCAGTTAACTGTAAAGTCTGGTGCTGTGAATGTATGTCAACAAGTCGTTTCCCTAGTTGTGTCAATATATCCAGCGTAAGAGGAGAGTCATTTACGAATGCCCTGGATTTACCACTTGGATGTATTTCTCTTCTTATAACAGTATTGGAATCATACTCCAGATCATGTCTTTTAAAAAATGATTTTAAATCATAATTGATGATATCAAAAACGGCCTCAATCACACATTTCCTCTCTTTATCTTTTAGCGAAGACAAATCTGCGCGTTTACCCAAAACCAAAGACAAGCCACCTAAAAGAATAGACTTTCCGGCTCCTGTTTCACCTGTAATTGTTGTAAATCCCCTCGTGAAGTTTACGTTGAGATTATCAATTAATGCATAATTTTTTATAGAAAGATTTATCAGCACAGCTAACTCATATGATCTGTAAAGATAAATTATTATTGGAATGAAAAGTACCTGATTAATAGGTTATTTCGTCCCAGGTAGAAGAATAAAATGGTGCTACTTTATTTAACGTCGCTTTTAGGGCAACAACATCTATTTTAGGCCCATCTGAAAAGATATCTTGTATTTCTTCAGATTTGGCGTCAAAGAAAGTTTGAATTAAGAATGCATTGGGCCTTCTTTGAGTTAAAGTCTCGAACAATCGCATGGAACCTGCAATTACTTGCTTTCCGGTGCTATTGTTATCCCCTAATATATCTAAACCTTTTCGATGATAATTGTACATAGCAATCCTGTATTCTCTAAAAGTATTTGACAGCAGATTATCTACCAATACAAATCTTGTTCTATTATTCGAAGCCGATTGGCTCCAACCCGAAAAGCTGGATCCCTGAGCCTGGTTTACAATTTGTTGTGCTTCTTTATAGAATTCCGTACCTCCTTCCAGCGCAAAAGTATCGGCATCTAACCCTAGTATTATGTAAACATAATAGGAGATAACACCAACTAAATTAGATTCAAAAACATTTGGATTATAGACTAAGGGTTGAAACTCTATGTAGCGAAAATTGAACTCATTGTCCTTATAGTTAAAAATGGGGCTTTCATAGGAAGTATTAAATACGGGACGAGAAGACTGAATCTGAATATTCGCATTAAATCTGTCTGAGGCGTAGTCCGTAACAGTAATAAACATTCTGGCATTAACTTTCTCATTTTCCTTATAAATCCTATTCGTCCATTGGCTTTTATTGACAAAATCATTCAAAGCCCGTTCTAAGGTCACAAATATTTGCCTGTTGGTCTGATTAACCTGATCTGCGTTAACCGTAATTTCACAATTAAGTTCCTGGGCATTGATATAATTGGTAAAAAGAAGGCTAAAAAATAGAATTAAAAAATTACGCATGACCCCTGTAGATGATTTCGTTCAATATGTCTAAGGCTACTTCGGCCTTATTCTTTACTTCAAACGTTTTTATCTCCAAATTCTTATCTATAAATGTTATTTTGTTTGTCGATTTCCCAAACCCTGCATCTTTGTCATTCATTGAATTAAGAACAATGGCATCCAAATTCTTTTTGAGTAGTTTATTTTTTGCATTCTCAACCTCGTTTTCAGTCTCCAAGGCAAAACCTACCAAATATTGATTCTTCTTTTTATCACCCATTGACAAAAGAATATCCTGATTTTTAACTAAATCAATTTGAAGGGTTTCGGAGTCTTTCTTTATTTTCTGTTCAGAAACGCTACCTGGTCTGTAATCAGATACGGCAGCAGCGCTTATAGCAATGTCGCACTCTCCATAATATTCATGAACCGCATGAAACATTTCCTGAGCAGATATCACCCTAACAATTTTTATAGACGGATTATCTACCGATAAATGAGAAGGTCCAGAAACCAAAATAACTTTCCCCCCAAGTTTAGCCGCGGCTTTTGCCAATTCAAAACCCATAAGACCTGAAGAATGATTACCAATGAAACGCACCGGGTCTATTGCTTCATAGGTAGGTCCGGCTGTAATTAATATCTTTTTTCCTTTTAACGGTAAAGTGCCGGAAATATATTCCTGCATGAACTGAACTATATCTTCCGGTTCTGCCATACGCCCTTCGCCAAATAATCCGCTTGCTAATTCGCCTTCACCGGCAGGAATCATGATATTACCAAAAGTCTGTAATTTTTTAAGGCTAGCTTTTGTTGCCGGGTGCTTATACATATCAAGATCCATGGCTGGAGCAAAGAATACCTGGCATTTAGCTGAGAAATAGGTAGCCAATAATAGATTATCGCAAGTACCATTCGCCATTTTACTCAGCGTATTGGCTGTGGCGGGAGCAATAAGCATAATATCTGCCCACAAGCCAAGTTCTACGTGGTTATTCCAGTCCACACTCCCTTCTTCTTCCTGTATAAAACTGGTAAGTACAGGATTCTTTGATAAGGTTGCTAATGTAAGGGGGGTAACAAAGGAAAGAGCGCTTTCAGTTAAGATAACCTTAACTTCAGCGCCTGCTTTAATTAATAATCTAACCAGAAAAGCGGTCTTGTAAGCAGCTATACCTCCGGTAATACCTAAAAGGATTTTCTTGCCGCTCAACATATTACTGCTGGTCTTTCTCTGTATTCCTATAGTATATTTTATCTTCCAACCATTCTATTATAGCCAGAGCATGTGGTTTGGGAAGTTTTTCGTAAAATTTTGAAACTTCAATTTGCTCTTTATTTTCAAATACCTCCTCAAGGCTATCACTATAAGTTGCAAATTCTTCTAGTTTTTCTAAAAGTTCCTTTTTGATTTCAGAATTAATCTGAATTGCTCTTTTGGCTGTTACAGATATAGCTTCATAAATATTATTTGTCTTCTCATCAAACTCGTTTCTATTGATGGTAACTGTTGAAACCGGGGCTTTGGAATTCTTCAAATCGTTCATATTCATTTTGAAAGGTTTTCTTGTTCGGAATAATTGTTTAATTGCTCATCTATTTCTTCAATCAAATCATTAGCTACTTCGGCGTATTTGGTTTCCGGGAAGTATTTGAACAAATTGTTATAGGCCGTTTTTGCATCCTCGAGGCGTTCTTTTTTACGCTTCTCTGTGCTGTTCAAGGCTAAATTTGTAGTTGCCTCAATTTTCAGGTAAAGTGCTTCCTCGCGATATATTGAACCAGGGTTGTCTGAAATAAAATTATCTAATGCCGCTATGGCTGAAATACTGTAATCTAAAATGTAAGACTTACCTAGTTTTGTAAATTGTTTTGCAACTTCAAAAGATTTTCGTTCTTTCTTAGTTGTTAACTCCTTTGCCATAATATTAGCCTCTGCAAAATACTCAGATTCCGGATAAAGATTTATAAATAGCTGCAATTTGGTGAGGGCCTTATCGGTGTCAGTCTGGTCTACAGAATATCGTGGTGAAAGCATATAATAGCTTTTCGCCCCAAGAAATGCAGCTTCTGAGGCCTTATCACTTTTGGGGTACGACTTTAAAAACCGTTCAAACTGATAGCCAGCAAAATTGTAATCCTCAATTTCAAAGTAACTCTTGGCAAAAAAGAACATTACACGCTCTCCCTGTGGTTTGCCTACATAGCTCGGAGCTATTTGTTCCAATAAGCGATTAGCCTTTTTAAAATCCCCTTCATCATAGAGTTTTTCAGCAAGTTCATATTTCGCCTTAGAATTAGGCTTTTTCAAAACATTCTGATATTCACTACATGAATTAAGTGTAATTATGACCAGGAGTAGGGAAAAAAGATATTTGTTTCTAAAAAACATTTTGCAAAATTAAGAATAAATACCGGAATAAAAAACATTAATCAGGTGCTAAGATAGCACCTGAAAGCCTAATAAAAAGGCATATGGACAAAGTTTTAACCCAATTTTGGCTTTTTCAGTTCCAGAGTTTTGAGGCAAATTTCCGTTCCGGGCAAAACTTTTAGCAAAAATTAAGCATTGATTTTTGAAATAGTTCTTAAAAATTCTTCTATATGTATTTTAAGTTTAGGGGAGGCTTCTACTAATGGCAATCGGACTGTTGGTCCACATAGTCCCTGAACTTGCAAAACAGATTTTATTCCTGCCGGATTTCCTTCCTGAAAACTTAATCTCATTCCCCCTAACATCGAATTATGCAAAGCATACGCTTCTTTTTCTTCACCTTGCAACCCCAGCTTTATCATTCTTGAAAATTCATTAGGCAGACCTTGACCCAAAACAGAAATTACGCCCACTCCACCTTCCAAAACAGTAGGCAACGCAGTAAAATCATCTCCTGAAATCACCAAAAAATCCGGGGGTAAGATGTTTATCAGTTTTTTCAACTGAATCATATCCCCTGAAGCCTCTTTAATTCCAACAATATTGGAACAATCCCGCGCAAGTCTCAGCACTGTTTCCGGTTCAATATTGCTTCCTGTTCTGCCGGGGACGTTGTACAAAATGACTGGCTTTTCAGAAGCTTGTGCCAAAGTTTTATAATGGCGGTATATTCCCTCCTGTGTAGGTTTATTGTAGTACGGCGATACGGATAAGACCGCGACAAAATCTTTAAGATTTGTCTGTTGAATTTCCTCAGTTACAAGTTTAGTATTGTTACCTCCTATGCCTATTACAAGAGGAAGTCTTCCGGCATTTTCCTGAACTACAACATCAATAACTATTTGTTTTTCAGCACTTGTAAGTGTTGCCGATTCTCCTGTGGTCCCTAATATAACAAGATAATCGACATTTCCTTCAATACAAAAGTTAACTATGCGCTTTAAGGCACCAATATCAATTGATAAATCAGGGTTAAAAGGAGTAACCAATGCAACCCCGGTTCCTAATAAATTTTTCATAATTATTTACATCAAACATCAATCTCACCCAGAACTTTAAGGTACTTTTTTAGTTCCTTCTTAAAGGTTTTAAAGTCCTCGTACGGGGTCTCTAATATTAGATCATTATGTCGTTCGTCTATTTCCGCAAAGCCTACATTTATTCTGGCCCTGGTCTTCACAGTCATTAACTGGAGCATTAAATTCTCCTGAGTATAATAATTCACCAACATATCGTATTCCCTGCTTAAAAACTCCAGAGCATAACTATTCTCTATGTCCCCATTCCAGCCAAGATCCTTATCTGAAAAAACAGGGGTTGCATAAGGAGAATTCTTATCGTAGTAGTTTTTATAGCCAATAATTTTAACCGCATTAGGCCTTAATTTAAAGTCTTCCACAAACTCATAGAACAATTCCGCATTATCAAATTTATCCAGATCCACAATTACCGCAATTGAGGTAATACCATTTTTACGAACTACTGCTTCCGGAGGACTTTCAATTTGCTGCTTCAGATATTTTAAGCCAGATTTGTATTTAAATTTATCTTTAAGTGCCTTTAAAAACATTTAACTTTGCTTTTAGGCAAATGTAATTAATATCCAAGCAACAATTGTGCTAAGATAATAAGGATAGTCCGACACGCCTTAGTAAAATATCTGGCGAGCAGATACCTGTAACAGATTCTATACAAGCAACAGATTCAATAGATCTATTCGTAGCGCCTTATAGAAAACGTATAAACGAGGTTTTAGATAGTACATTGGCATATGCCCCGAAGCAAATAACAAAGAATGATGGTAAATACAATACCTCAGCAGGAAATTTAATGGCTGATATAATGCTTAGTGAAGCTAATCCAATTTTTAAAGCAAGAACCGGGCAAGAAATTGATTTTGTAGTTTCCAATCACGGAGGAATTCGAAGTATTATATCTGAAGGTAACGTAAACGCAAGAACGGCTTATGAGGTAATGCCATTTGAAAATTCAATAGTTGTTGTTGCTCTGAAAGGCAAGGATGTCAGGGATTTGGTTTCCTTTCTGATTAATGCAAAAAATCCTCATCCCGTAGCGGGCATACAGATTATTTTGAACAAAAACGAAACCCTTAAAAATGTAAATATTAATGGGTTGCCTTTTGATGAAAATAGAACCTATAATGTAGCCACTTCCAATTATTTAGCAGATGGAGGTAGTAATATGGGATTTTTTAAGGATAGCCTAAAAACCATTGAATTAAATTACTTTATCAGAAACGCAATGATAGATTATTTTAAAAAAGTAGACACTCTTACTGCTAAAGTGGACGACCGTTTTATTAAATTGGAACAGAAATGAAAAGACGGGACTTTCTAACAAATTCAATTGCCGGAAGTACCTACATAGGTATGGGAGGACTTGGCCTGAGTAGTTGTGCTTTTCAAAATTCTAAATGCATTACGATACTTCATACGAATGATGTGCACAGTCATATAGATCCTTTTCCTAAAGAACATAATTCGTTTGCTAACATGGGGGGCATTGCCAGAAGGGCTACACTTATTCAAAAAATAAGAGAGGAAAATCCCAATACACTATTATTAGATGCTGGTGATATTTTCCAGGGCACTCCCTATTTTAATTTTTACGGTGGAGAGTTGGAATTTAAGTTGATGAGTATGCTCAAATATGACGCGGCAACAATTGGCAATCATGATTTTGACAATGGAATTGAGGGCCTTTTAGCCCAGTTGCCATTTGCTAAGTTTAAATTGCTCTCGGCGAATTATGATTTTACAAATACGGTAATGAATGGATTTGTGGAAGCTTACCAAACATTTTTAGTCGACGGCATTAAAATTGGCGTATTTGGATTGGGAATAAAACTGGCCGGCCTTGTTAGCGAGGACCTCTTTAAGGAAACCGTGTATCTTAATCCAATTGAGATTGCCCAGGATATGAGCGTTTTGTTAAAAAATGAAGAAAAATGTGATTTGGTAATTTGTTTATCACATCTGGGTTACTCCTACGAAGATGCCCAAAGACCCAGTGATCTGAAGCTGGCGGGAAAAACAGATAGTATTGATCTTATAATTGGCGGACATACGCATACATTTTTGGATAAACCCATTACCAGGCAAAACCGTTTAGATAAATCCGTTTTGGTAAATCAGGTCGGCTGCTATGGAATAAATCTGGGTAGAATTGATTTTTATTTTGATTCTGAAAAAAATATTCAGTCTGAAGGGGTCTCTATTACAGTTTGATTTTCGTTAATGTGCTATTTTTGAAGAGGTCATGAAGGTAAATGGACTGATATGTAAAGGACATAGGGTGGCATCAGGCATATCTGATAATGAAAGATATCCAGGGGGTACCTTGTACCAGCAACTTCCCTATTTTAAGAAAAGAGGCTTGGATCTGTCTTCTTACTTTTTAGGAACTATCAATGTGGATATTAGCCCTTATCAATTTGAGATTGGAACCCCGAAACATTTTTTTAAAGCCATACCATGGTCTAATTATATCCCCCCGGAAAATTTTTATTTTTTTGATGTCAAACTTAACTTCAGACATAAAGAATACAAAGGATTAATTTATATGCCAGATCCTATAACCAAGGTTGATCATGTTCAGGAACAATCAATCCTTGAGTTAATTCTACCAAGAATTTACGGTATTGCCTACGGATTTAAGGTTTGTATTGAAGTTAAAGATGAACAATTACTATTGTTTGAGCGGTAGTATTCATTCGTCATTGGGTTGATCTATTATTTGGACCGATTCGGAGATTGATTGTTGATAACGTATTCTACCAAATTCTTTAATTCTTCATCCATAGTGAGGTCAGGGAATTCTCTGTTTGCCCTTCTGTACCAGTAATTGGCGTTAAATTGATCGCCTTCCTTGCGATGCAGATAAGCATGTATCCAAGAACCAAGAATTGAAGGCATATCCTGGGCAATATCATGTGAAGCATTCCAATTGCCTTTTGCATCATACCACAGTGCCTGTAGCCCTTTTGGCCAATCCTCTGAAGGATGCGCATTTTGGCAGGTTTTTAAAAATTCTTCAAAGCTAATAGGCATGTTCATTTTGAGCTTAGATAAATTAATTGATTCGTTCGGACATATTTTCCCATGCTTGGTCCTTTTTTAGTTGAATTTAAAAACAAATAATCTTTTCTTTAAACGGATATATAATCACTTAAAATTAAACACAATGATCATGAAAAAAACATCAATTACTCTTTTACTAGCTGCTTCACTCGTTTTGGGTGCCCTTACAATGGTTAAGGCACAGGATGCAGAAGCACCCATGTGGGAAACGATAGTCTTAACACCGGATAACACTAAATTAAAAGTTCTCGGTGAAAATATGAGGGCACATAACCAAAAATACCATAAGGAAGGTGCATATAAGTCTACCGTTTACAATATTTCCAGCGGTCCGGATGTTGGTAAAATTATTTGGATGATGGGGCCATTAAAATATGCACACCTCGATTCCAGACCTGCTGAAGGAGGACATGATGAAGACTGGAGAGATAATGTCATGGCTTATGTAAAGAAAATGGAACATGGAGAATATTGGAAAGGCGATGTTAAGCTTTCAAATACTGATATGCTAACGGATGATCCTTCACTCTATCCCATTCAATTCATCAGATATTGGGAAGTTAATCAGGAGCACTCCCATAACGCTGAGGCCATGTTAGGAATAATTAGCAAAACAATTAAAGCCATGGAAGGCAACAATGCATGGGGAGTTTATTATAACGAATTCAGACAGGGGTCTGCTATAGGCCGGCATATTGCCACTGTTGGGTTTTATAAAAATTGGGCTGAATTTGACGAAGATTCTACGTTTAGGAAAACCTTTTCAAAAGTTCATGGAGATGACTCCTGGGATGCTTTCGTTCGCAATATGCAACAGGTAATGGATAATAGCTGGGACGAAATCTGGGTTTATAATAAAAATATGAGCGGCGATTAATTCTCCGACATATAGCTTAGTAAAACCCTCTTCTTATTTACAGAGAGGGTTTTATTTTATCATTGTTAAAAAGTCGTCTTCTGAAATAATTGGGATGCCTAATTTATCAGCCTTATCTTTTTTGCTTGGACCCATATTGGCACCGGCTACAACATATGAGGTCTTTGAAGAAATTGAAGAGCTGACTTTACCCCCGTTGTCTTCAATATGTTTTTTTAATTCTGTTCGGCTTAATTTTTCAAATACCCCGGAAACCACAAAAGTCTGACCCTTAAGTATTTCAGTTTGTCCATCTAATTGCTCATCCGTTAGTGAAAACTGAAGGCCATACTCTTTAAGTCGGTTTATAATTTCCCTGTTTTTTTCTTCGCTAAAGAAGTTTACAGTGCTCTCTGCGATTCTCTCTCCAATTTCATCCACCAATACCAATTCATCTGCTGTAGCTGCCATTAATGCATCTATGTTTTTATAGGCTTTAGCAAGTTTCTTAGCTACCGTTTCTCCAACATATCGAATGCCAAGCCCAAATAATACCCTTTCAAAAGGAATATTGACAGATGCTGCCACGCCATTAATTAAATTAACAGCAGACTTTTCTGCCATTCGTTCCAGAGGCATTAACTGATCTTTGGTAAGTGTGTATAAATCTGCATAATTATTTATCAAGCCTTCTTTGTGAAGTAATTCTACAGTTTCACTTCCCAAACCTTCAATATCAAGCGCTTTCCTCGAAATAAAATGTTGAATTCTTCCGGTTATCTGCGGTGGGCAGCCGTTTTCATTAGGGCAAAAATGCTGTGCCTCCCCCTTTTTTCTAATCAATTCCGTTCCACATTCCGGACAGTTCGTGATATAGTGTGTTGGTTTGGAATTGGCAGGACGTTTAGACAAATCAACACTTACAATCTTAGGAATAATCTCGCCTCCTTTTTCTACATGAACTGTGTCTCCTTCACGAATGTCCAGCTTCGCTATTTGATCGGCATTGTGCAAAGAAGCCCTTTTAACCGTTGTGCCTGCCAGCAGTACCGGTTGTAAATTTGCTA
>NZ_CAMYIP010000206.1 GCF_947258525.1 uncultured Eudoraea sp. | reverse complement strand
ATAAATGGTGCGGGAATAATGTACAGATGGCTTTTAAACAATCTAAAGATCTCTACCTACCAGGAAATGAATGAGTTGGCCTCGGAAGTTCCAATTGGTTCCGACGGAGTTGTTATTTTACCTTTTGGTAATGGCCCGGAACGTATGCTGAATAATAAAGATTTAGGGGCACATATAGAAAATATTAACTTGAATATTCATTCCAAGGCACATCTTTGCAGGGCGGCCTTAGAAGGTATCGCCTTTTCTTTTGTATATGGAATGGAAATACTAAAGTCAGATGGTATTAAAGCCAACGTTATAAGGGCTGGCAATGACAATTTATTCCGGTCTCCAATTTTTTCTAATACTATAGCTAGCTTAATAGATCAGGAAATTGAAATTTACAATACTACTGGTGCTATTGGAGCTGCTCGTGCTTGTCAGCTGCATGATGGAAATTATGCCGCTTTCGGGAAACAAATTATGGATAATGATTATATAATGAGTTATTCACCCACATCCGATAATAAAGAATATAAATTGGCTTACGATATATGGAAAAACAAACTGGAAATAACTTTAAAAAACAACTAATATGGCACTTATAGGCAGCACAGAATTTTATAAGGGAATTGGTGAAATACCCTTTGAAGGTAAAGAATCTGATAATCCCCTTGCATTTAAATACTACAATCCGGAGCAGCTTGTGGCGGGGAAAACTATGCGAGATCACTTTAAATTTGCAGTGGCGTACTGGCATACATTCTGCGGTGCAGGGGCAGATCCGTTCGGACCGGGCACGCAAAATTTTCCATGGGATAATTTTAGTGACCCTATAGATGCAGCAAAGGCAAAGGCCGATGCCGCCTTTGAATTTATTACAAAAATGGGGTTTGACTATTTCTGCTTTCATGATTTTGATCTGGTAAGGGAAGGAGATTCCTTTGCTGAATCAGAAAAGAGGCTTTCTGTCATAGTGGATTATATTAAAGAGAAAAAAGCAGCTTCGGGAGTAAAACTTCTATGGGGTACTGCCAACTGTTTTTCGAACCCCAGATATATGAATGGTGCCTCTACCAATCCCGATTTTAATGTATTAGCAAGAGCAGGTGGCCAGATAAAACTGGCCCTAGATGCCACAATGGCCCTCGATGGAGAAAATTATGTTTTTTGGGGAGGACGAGAAGGTTATATGTCTTTATTAAATACAGACATGAAACGCGAATTAGACCATATGGGTCGTTTTCTGGCAACTGCAAGAGATTATGCCCGAAAGCAAGGGTTTAAAGGAACTTTCTTTATAGAGCCCAAACCCATGGAACCCATGAAACATCAATATGACTTTGACGCAGCTACAGTAGTTGGCTTTTTGCATCAGTATGGTTTACAAGACGACTTTAAACTGAATCTTGAAGTGAATCATGCCACCTTGGCTAGTCACACAATGCAACACGAATTGGAAGTTGCCGCAGCTCATGGCATGCTGGGAAGTATTGATGCAAACCGAGGTGATTACCAGAACGGATGGGATACGGATCAATTCCCCAATAATATAACAGAAGTAACGGAAGTCATGCTTACATTTCTGAAAGCAGGAGGGCTTCAAGGGGGCGGTATTAATTTTGATGCCAAAATAAGACGAAATTCAACTGATTTAGACGATGTATTTTACGCCCATATTGGCGGTGCTGATACCTTTGCCAGAGCTTTACTTATCGCGGATAAGATATTGACTTCTTCACCCTATAATGAACTAAGGCAAAAGCGCTATCAGTCTTTTGATTTAGGCAAAGGAAAGGAATTTGAACTTGGGAAATTAGACCTGATGGATCTCTATGAAATTGCCAAGTCAAATGGTGAATTGGAATTACAGAGCGGTAAACAGGAGTTGTTTGAAAATATTGTTAACCAATACCTCTAGTGTTAAGGTTAAAGCCTAACAAATTTCAAGGCAAATTTTTAATTAGAGAAGACTTTTGCCAAAATTGAACGATTAGCATTTATTAAACCGCTAACCAACCAACCTATGACATCATCTTTCGGATTTTGGGATTATTTTATTTTTATTGCATATGCCTTCCTGATTTTAGGGGTTGGTTTATGGGTTTCCAGAGATAAAAAAGGACATCAAAAGAATGCAGAAGATTATTTCCTAGCCAGCAAATCTTTGCCCTGGTGGGCAATAGGGGCTTCCCTTATTGCTGCCAATATTTCCGCTGAACAGTTTATCGGAATGTCCGGATCAGGATTTGCAGTGGGCCTGGCAATTGCTTCCTATGAGTGGATGGGAGCAATAACCTTACTTATTGTTGGCAAATTTTTCCTGCCAATTTTTATTGATAAAGGCCTTTATACAATCCCGGAATTTGTTGAGCAACGCTATAGCACAACACTTAAAACTATTTTAGCGGTGTTTTGGATTGCCCTTTATGTTTTTGTAAACCTGGCCTCTGTTTTGTATTTAGGATCATTGGCCCTGGAAACCATAATGGGGATTCCTATGATTTATGGGGTAATTGGGCTGTCATTATTCGCGGCGGCATATTCCCTTTACGGAGGCCTTTCTGCAGTAGCATGGACAGATGTCATTCAGGTTATCTTTCTGGTATTTGGAGGTTTAGTCACATCTTATTTAGCCTTAAATACAGTCTCCGACGGACAAGGCATTCTGGAAGGTCTCAAAGTTGTTTACAAAACGGTTCCTGAAAAATTTGTAATGATACTGGATAAATCAAATCCTGAATATGCCAATCTGCCCGGTCTGGGGGTCCTGGTTGGTGGTTTATGGGTGGCTAACTTATACTATTGGGGTTTTAACCAATATATTATTCAAAGAACGCTGGCAGCAAAATCGTTACGTGAATCGCAAAAAGGAATTATTCTGGCTGCTTTTCTTAAAATACTTATTCCTGCAATTGTCGTTATACCGGGTATTGCAGCCTATGTGATGGTTAATGATCCTGAAATATTAAATAGCTTTGGAGATACCGGACTTAAAAATTTACCGAGCCTGGAACAAGCGGATAAAGCGTATCCCTGGCTTTTGCAATTTTTACCTACCGGACTTAAGGGTGTAGCATTTGCGGCTTTGGCGGCAGCCATAGTTTCTTCTCTGGCATCTATGTTAAATTCTACATCTACCATTTTTACAATGGATATCTACAGACAATACATAAACAAAAATGCTTCTGACAAAAAAACCGTAAATGTTGGACGAATGACCGCAGCGGTAGCACTTGCTATTGCATGTATCATGGCTCCATTGTTGGGTGGTATAGATCAGGCATTTCAATTTATTCAGGAATGGACCGGATTAGTCAGTCCAGGGATTTTAGCCGTCTTTATGTTAGGTTTATTCTGGAAGAAAACAACCAATAGAGGCGCTATCGTTGGCGCATTGGCGTCTATACCTATAGCATTTTATTTTAAAGTGGCTCCTAGCGGTTGGTCAGACAGCCCCATTTTTGTAGATGTTCCATTTATGGACCAGATGGGATACACTGCGCTGCTTACAATGCTGGTTATTATCCTGGTAAGCCTTAATCAGAATAAGGGCAAGGATGATCCTAAAGGAATCCCTCTTTCAAAAGAACTATTCAGGACGAGTCCCAAATTCAATATAGGGGCATTCGCTGCGATGATCATTATTGCCACCATTTATGCCCTGTTTTGGAACTAATTAATAGTGAAAATTGCGATAAATAAAATAAAGAGTCAAACATATTCCACTCCTTATTTCTCACATCTAATTCCCTTTTCACCCTCAAATAAAAATTGTTGACATACATCTGCTTTACTTCGTTATTGGACTAAACATTAACTCGTATTACATTCCTATTTCTCCCGATTTCATTATCTTGCCAACCAATTTTGGAGAATAAATGAAAAGGATCTTAGGACTTTTTTTAAGCGCGTTTATACTAATTACGGCTTGTAACAAAAAGAAGGAAAAGCTGTTTATGAAAGTTGATTCTTCTCACTCCGGAATTAACTTTAATAACCAGCTACATGATACCCCAGAGCTTAATATCCTAAACTATCTCTATTATTACAATGGAGCCGGTGTAGTTTCAGCCGATTTTAATAATGATGGATTGACAGACCTTTATTTTACATCTAATCAGGGTGAAGATAAACTCTACATTAACAAAGGAGAGTTAAAATTTGAAGATGTCACCAATGTAGCCCAGATTAATAATTCCGGAAACTGGACTACAGGAGCTACCCATGTTGACATTAACCATGATGGCCTGCTTGACATTTATGTTTGCAAAGCAAGTAATTACAGGGGCTTGAAAGGCAGAAACTTACTTTTTATTAACAAGGGTATAGATGAAAAAGGTATTCCCAAATTTAGTGAAGAGGCTTCTTCGTATGGTTTAGATTTTAGTGGACTCTCAACGCAGGCCGCATTTTTTGACTATGATCTTGATGGAGATTTGGATATGTACTTATTAAATCATTCAGTACATCCTAACCATACTTATGGAAAGGGATCTCAGCGTTTAGAAGTAGATTCACTTTCTGGTGATCGCCTCTACAGGAATGATGATGGGTTATATAAAGATGTCTCAGCAAATGCAGGGATTTTCCAGGGAAAAATAGGATATGGTTTGGGACTTGGAGTTAGTGACCTCAATGATGACGGATACCCTGATATTTATATTGGTAATGATTTTTTTGAGAATGACTATTTGTATATAAACCAGGGTGATGGGACTTTTAACGAACTTATTTCATCAGATAATAGGCGCCTTGGACATACAACGCATTATTCTATGGGTAATGACCTGGTAGATGTAAACAACGACGGACTAACCGACATCCTCTCCTTAGATATGCTCCCTGAAGATTTGGAAACCTATAAAACTTCCGGATTAGAGTATTCATATCCTACTTACCAATACTATTTAAAAAATGGATATGCCCCGCAGTATATGCAAAACACCCTGCACTTAAATCTGGGGGCTTCAAATTTTGCTGAAATTGGAAACTTATCCGGGATTTCAGCTACAGAATGGTCCTGGAGTGTTTTGGCTGCAGATTATGACAATGATGGTTATAAAGACATTTATATTTCCAATGGAATTAAAGGTGCCACAAATGACATGGATTTTATAAGTTTTATTGCCAATGAGAATATTCAAAAAAGAATAAGTGCCGGTATGACTGAAACGGATATGTCATTTATCAAAGAGCTACCAGAAAAGAAAGTAGCAAACTACCTTTTCAAGAATGAAAAAAACCTTTCTTTTAAAAATGTTACCAAAGAATGGTATAAACAAGAATTATCTTTTAGCAATGGTTGTGTTTACGCAGACCTGGATAACGATGGGGATTTGGATATTGTAGTGAACAACATAAATGAAGAGGCCTATCTTCTTGAAAATAAGTCAGATTCCAATACTAACAATAATTACCTTCAGATCACATTAAGTGGCGATAAGAAAAACAGGTTTGGCATTGGGACTAAAGTGATAGCTCATACAACAAATGGTATTTTAAAACAGGAAAATTTTGTAACCAAAGGATATTTATCAGCCGTTTCCAATAAAATTCATTTTGGCCTCGGACGAGATACATCGATAGATTCCATGCATATAATATGGCCGGGTGGAAAATACCAAACAATAAGATCTGTCAAATCAAATCAAGAGCTATTCATTGACGAGCAGATGGCGCGAGGTAATTTTTATAAAGAACCCCAATCAAAAGTAAAAAGTTTCCTTGTTAACGCCTCTGAGACGCTGGATTTTAAACATAGAGACCCAAATACTCTTGAATTCAACAGAGATCCTCTTGTGCCCTTTGCAAATACAAATGAAGGTCCTTCCTTATCTGTTTGTGACGTTAACAAAGATTCCAGAGATGATCTCTTTATTGGTGGCGCTAAGGGGCAAGCTTCCTCATTCTTCATACAGGATAGTTTAGGTAGATTTATAAAAGAGCAGGATGCGGTCTTTCTTCCGGATGCAATTAGCGAGGATATATCACATGTTTTTTTTGATGCCAACGGAGATCAATACGACGATTTATTAGTAGTTAGCGGGGGAAATGAATTTAAAATTGGCAACCCCCTAAAGCCAAGGCTTTACATAAATTATGAAGGCATTTTCAAAAAAGACTCTTTGGCATTTCAGAATATTCAACTTAACGCTTCCACGGTCACTGCATCGGATTTTGACAATGATGGGGATTTAGATATCACCATAGCCTCTGACCAAATTCCCCTGACATTCGGAGCTATCCCCAACCAATATTTATTTAAAAATGACGGGCATGGTAAATTTGATGAAGTCACTGCTAAATTAGCTCCGGAATTTCAAAAAATTGGGCAGGTCAAAGACTTGTTATGGAAAGATCTTGACAATAATGGATATGACGATCTTATTGCTGTTGGCTATTGGATGTCCGTTTCCGTTTTCATGAATGATGGCACCAAATTAGAATTACAAAAAAACAATGGACTTGATTTTACCAATGGCTGGTGGAATACCATCATAGCGGACGATTTTGACAATGACGGAGATACAGACTTGGTCTGTGGCAATTGGGGCCTGAATACTAAATTAAAGGCCTCCAGACAAAAACCTGTTTCACTTTATAGTTATGACTTTGATGAAAATGGTACTATAGATCCTGTTGTTACCTACTTTCATAAAAATAAAGAGACCCCGTTTGCATCGAAGGATGAGTTGGTTAAGCAGATGCCATATTTAAACAAAGAATACCTTTCATATAAGAATTTTGCCGGGGCAAGCTTAAATGATCTTTTTACTACAGCTAAGTTAAGAAAGGCCGGTAAAAAGCAAGTTTATGAATTGGCCAGTTGTTATTTTGAAAATGAAGGTAATGGAAAATTCAAAAAGCAAGAATTACCCCTGATTGCACAGTCTTCTTGTATAAAGTCAATAGCAGTAAATGACTTCAACAAAGATGGCTTTAAAGATTTGATAGTTGTAGGTAATAATTATGAAATTAGCACTCAATTAGGTAGGATGGATGCCTTACATGGCTTAATTTTGCAAAATGATCAAAAAGGAGGTTTTGTGATGGTTAACCAGCAGAATTTTGACGTTTCCGGACCCGCAAGAGATCTGAAAAATATAACTATAGCAGGACGTGACTACTACATTGTGACCATAAATAATGACTCTCCTATTATTTTGGCAAAAAACAACGAATAATCTATATGAATACATCAGGACTAAAAAGAATAACCATTCTTATACTTTTGCTTTCAATTGCCATATCGTGTGTTTCAGAAAAGGAAAATTCCAGGGAAGAAACCAGCAATGAAAAAACACTCTTTACCCTTTTGTCTTCAGAGCAAACAGGTATTGACTTCCTTAACAAAGTTGAAAATCAAAAAAACTTCAACATCTTTAAGTATAGAAATTTCTACAATGGTGGTGGTGTAGCCATTGGCGATATAAACAATGATGGGTTAGCCGATATTTATTTGACCGGTAATATGGTGGCAAACAGACTTTACCTAAACAAAGGAAATTTAAAGTTTGAAGATATCTCGGAACAAGCAGGAGTTAAAGGGTCTAAACCCTGGTCTACCGGAGTTGTTATGGTTGATATAAACCAGGATGGATTACTGGATATCTATGTGAGTAATGCCGGCAATATGAAGGCAAATAATCATGATAATGATCTTTATATAAACAATGGCGACCTCACTTTTACAGAAATGGCATCCGAGTATAATTTGGCTAAAACGGGTTTTTCTACACATGCCTCTTTCTTTGATTATGATAAAGACGGGGATCTGGATGCATATATCCTTAACAATAGTAACATTCCTGTAAGTAGTCTGGGATATGCAGAGCAAAGAAATACAAGGGCTCAGGACTGGGAAGGAGTCCCCGATATTTTTAAAGGTGTAGGGGATATGCTTTTAAGGAATGATAACGGGAAATTTGTTGATGTAAGTGAGGAAGCAGGAATCTATGGAAGTCTTATTGGGTTTGGCCTGGGAGTAATGATCACAGACATCAACAAAGACCTGTACCCGGATATCTACATCTCAAATGATTTTTATGAACGGGACTATCTGTATATCAACAATCAGGATGGCACTTTTAATGAGGAGATCAAAGATTGGACTTCCCATCTTTCTTTATCTGCTATGGGTATTGATATTTCGGATATTAATAACGACGGGAATGCAGATATTTTTATTACCGATATGCTTCCGGAACCTGATCATAGGGTAAAATCGGTAATGGAATTTGAAGGTTACAACATCTATAAATTAAAACAAAGCAAGGACTTTTACCAACAGTACATTCAAAATACATTACAGCTCAACAATGGAAATGGATCATTTTCAGAAATAGCCTATTTCAGTGGTGTAGATGCTACAGATTGGAGTTGGGCCGGACTTCTTTTTGATATGGATAATGATGGGCTAAGAGACATTTACATTACAAACGGTATGAATCATGATCTGACAGATCTGGATTTTAATGATTTTTTTGCCAATGAAATCATTCAAAAAATGGTTTTAACAGGTAAGAAAGAATCTATAGATTCCATTATCAATAAAATGCCCATCAGACCACAGCCCAATTATGCCTACAAAAACAATGGAGATCTTACATTTTCTAATGCCAACAAGGACTGGGGTTTAGATATACCCAGCCTATCCAATGGTGCCGCATATGGCGATCTCGATAATGACGGGGATCTGGATATTGTAGTTAATAATGTGAATATGGAATCATTCGTTTATGAAAACAATGCTACTTCACTCACAGAAAACAAGTATATAAAGCTTCAGTTTGAAGGTACAAAAGAGAATAAATTTGCGGTTGGAACAACGGTAATGATCTACTATGATGAAAATGTAATTCTACAAGAATTAATCCCTTCCAGGGGGTTTCAATCATCCATGGATCACATAATGACTATTGGATTAGGAGCAATAAACACCATAGATTCTTTGAGAGTTATCTGGCCGGATGATAAAACAGAAAAGCTGGTAGATATTTCGCCAAATCAGTTTCTTACATTCAAACATGCCGATGCCACGGAGGTTTACACTCCTGTAGTAAAAGAGAAAAAACCAGCTTTACTAAAAGAAATCCAGAATAATCAACTAATCGCGCATAAAGAGAATAACTACAATGACTTCGATTTTGAAGGTCTTATTTACAAACAACTTTCGCAAGAAGGCCCGGCCCTTGCAGTAGGTGACATAGATGGCGATGGAAACGAGGATATATTTATTGGCGGGGCAAAAAACCAAACTGGCATTATTTACAAACACAATGGAAATGGTAAGATAAGTGTTGTATCTCAGCGTGTATTGGAACAAGATAACGAGTATGAAGATACGGCAGCGGCTTTTTTTGATGCAGATGGTGATTTGGATTTAGATCTTGTTGTAGGTTCAGGCGGGAATCAGGTTGGGGAAGAAAGGAGTTACAGAGCCCGCATTTACCTGAACAACGGAAGAGGTAATTTTTTAAAATCAGACGCAAAACTACCATCTGCATACTCAAACATTTCTACTATTGCTCCCAACGATTTTGATAATGATGGAGATGTAGATTTATTTATTGGTTCAAGAAGTGTTGTAGGCACCTATGGTATAGATCCTGATCATTTGTTTTTAGAGAACAATGGTGATGGTACTTTTCAAGATGCTACAGAAAGATATGCTTACGACCTTAAAGATACCGGGATGGTCACCAACGCTATCTGGGCAGATATGGATGGGGATTCTAAAGAGGACCTCATTACGGTTGAGGACTGGGGAACTCCAAAAATCTTTAAAAATTCAGGCCGCCGATTGAGCCTGAGCTCTTCTGCACTGGATAGCCTTCATGGATGGTGGAATGTTGTGGAAGCCGTTGATATAGATAAAGACGGAGATAATGACCTGATTCTGGGTAATCAGGGAAAAAATCTGCATTATAAACCTAAGGAGAATAGGCCAATGAAAATGTGGGTTAATGACTTTGATGATAATGGTACTATTGAACAAATAGTAACGCAAAATATTGATGGAAAGGATCTTCCTATCCATCAGAAAAAGGATCTGACAGCGCAAATGGTTGCTCTAAAAAAGCAAAACCTAAAGGCATCTGAATATTCAACCAAGACAATATCGGAGTTGTTCCCAAAAGAAGTTTTTGAGAACTCAATTATGAAAAAATCGGCCATTTCTGAATCTGTAATTGCAGTCAACGAGGGTGGTGGAAACTTTAGAATTATTAAACTTCCTTCAAGGAGTCAATTATCCTGTATATGTGGCATCACCTGTACCGATGTAAATAATGACGGGAATATAGACCTCATTCTGGGAGGAAATAATTTTGAATTTAGACCCCAATATTCACGATTGGATGCCAATTATGGCAATGTTCTGCTAGGTGATGGCGCATTGGGATTTGAATGGCAGGACTATGAAACCAGTGGTTTCTTTATTAAAGACGAGATTAAGCATATGAAGCAGTTTAAGGATAAGACAGGAAAGACCTTTGTAATAGTCGCGATCAATGAGAATAAACCTAAGATATTTGAACTCAATGAATAAGTTCCTGACAGCTATTCTTCTGACTTTAGGTTTGATAAGTTGCACTTCCAGGGAAGGTGAATTATTTTTTAACCCTGATGCTGCAGAAACCGGAATATCATTTGAAAATACACTGGAGGAAACAGACGATCTTAATATTCTGGATTATCTGTATTTCTATAATGGAGGAGGCGTTGCTGTTGGGGACATAAATAATGATGGCCTTACAGACATTTTCTTCTCTGGAAATATGGTTAAGAATAAACTCTATTTAAACAAGGGGAATCTTAAATTTGAAGATATAACGGAACAAGCCGGAGTTGGCGGAAACAGCAGTTGGAATACCGGGTCAGTAATGGGTGATGTTAATGGTGATGGCTTGTTGGACATCTATGTTTGTGCTGTGGTTGGGATTAACGGTTTTGATGGCTACAATGAACTTTACATCAATCAGGGAGATTCAACTTTTATAGAAAGCGCTGCAGAATATGGCCTTGATTTCGATTCCTATAGTTCTTCAGCTACATTTTTAGACTATGACCTGGATGGTGATTTGGATATCTACCTTTTAAATCATGCCGTCCACACACAGGAATCTTTTGGTAAAGCTGATCTTCGTCTAAAAAGAAATTACCAGACCGGAGATAAATTACTTCGAAATGAAAATGGAAAATTTCTCGATGTAAGCGAAGAGGCCGGAATTTATGGTGGTGTCAACGGATATGGCCTTGGAGTTGCTGTTTCAGATTTTAATCAGGATGGATATCCCGATATCTATGTGGGCAATGATTTTCATGAAGATGATTACTATTACTTGAATAATGGAGACGGAACGTTCACCGAGGACATAAAGAAATATTTTGGGCATACTACCAGGTTCTCAATGGGTACAGATGTTGCAGACATTAACCATGACGGATGGCCCGACATTCTTTCTTTAGACATGCTTCCGGAAGATGAAACTGTACTTAAATCTTCAGAAGGCGACGATAATATTCAAACTCAAAAATTACGAATCGAAAAGTTTGGTTACCACTACCAGTTCACAAGAAATATGATGCATTTAAACCAACCCGGAAGTAGCTTTGCCGAAATAGCATTATACAGCGGCATTGCAGCCACGGACTGGAGCTGGAGCAGTCTTTTTGGAGACTTTAACCAGGATGGTGAACAAGACTTATTTATATCCAACGGCATCCCAAAACGCCCGAACGATCTGGATTTTATAAATTTTGCTTCCAATGATCAGATCAAGAAAAAGATTAGCAATACCAAACTGGTAGACCAGCAGGCTCTCGATATGATGCCGTCAGGAAACATACATAATTACATGTTTAAAGGAACATCAGACCTACTATTCGAAGATAAATCCGGTACATGGATTGTTAATGACACGATCATTTCCGGAGCGACTGCCATGGGGGACTTTGATAACGACGGTGACCTGGATCTTGTTACTAATAATATAAATAGCCCCGCCGTTTTATATATCAATAAAACGGATGGGAAACGCAATTACTTGAAAATTAAATTTAACTATCCCTCCCCTAACTCATTTGGGATTGGAACAAAGGTGTTCTCATATCACAATGGTATTTTACAATACAAAGAATTATATCCTGTCAGGGGCTTTCAATCATCTTCGGAACCTATAATCCATTTTGGTTATAGTAATACTGAAAAGATAGATTCTCTAAAAATAGTTTGGCCCGATGGTGAATATCAGGTGTTAAAAAACATTAATACCAATCAAACCTTAACTGTTTCACCGGAAAAAACAAGGCCTTTTGATTATGGGTCGCTTCAGCCATTAAATCATGAAATCTTTAAAGAAGTGGAAGATAACCTTGGAATCAATTTTACACATAAGGAAGATAATTATGTTGATTTTAACAGGCAAAAACTAATCCCTTATCAACTATCAGACAGGGGTCCGGCAACCGTTATTGGAGACATTAATAATGATGGCAAAACCGATATTTTCTTCGGGGGGTCTAAGTTTATTCCTTCCAGGATCTTTGTTCAGACAGACTCTTTATATATTGAAACGACTATCCCTGAGATTCAAAAGGATAGCATTAAAGAAGATGTTTCGGCAGCAATTGCTGATTTTACGGGCAATGGTAAAGCTGATTTATTTCTGGGTTCCGGTGGTGGAGATTTCTACAATAAAATGGCACCATTACTAGACAGTTATTATGTTCAGAATGATTCTGTTTTTGAACAGGCTTCGCTGCCTGAATATTTTGAGAACGCTTCTGTAATTAAAGAAAATGACTTTGACAGTGATGGAGATCTTGACTTATTTGTTGGAAACCAGGCCGTGACCAATGACTTTGGTAAAATGCCAAATTCTTACCTACTTAAAAATACCAATGGCCAATTCACTATTGAGCAAAATGAGGAACTGCAAAATGCAGGAATGATTACAGATGCCCTATGGGAAGATGTGAATGGAGATGGTTCTGAGGATCTCATTGTAATAGGGGAATGGATGTCTCCCAGGTTTTTTATCAATAACAATGGTGTTCTTGTTGAAAAGAAACTTTTAAACAAGGAAATAAACGGCCTTTGGCAAAGTATAGTCGCTTTTGATATCGATAAGGATGGTGACAAGGATTACCTATTGGGTAATTGGGGAACCAACAATAAATTCAGTGCATCTGAAGATTACCCCTTAAAACTGTTTTATTCAGATTTTGATGGTAATGGAAGTACCGAAACTATAGTTGCCATACCCAAGAATGGAAAATACTTTCCACTTGAAGGATTAGATGGTATAGCCGGACAAATAGTAGAGTTGCGTAAAAAATTTACAAACTACCGCGATTTTGCAGGCAAAACCATTGAGCAGGTATTTGATAAAAAAGCATTGGATAAAGCCAATATTTTAGATGTATCAGAATTGAGATCGGGATACCTGGAGAATACTAATGGTAAATTTACCTTTGTGCCCTTTAAAATTGAGTTGCAATTGGCTCCTATAATGGCGTTTCTTACGTATGACTTTGATCAGGATGGTACCCAGGAAGTTTTGGCAGCGGGCAATTATTTTGGGGTTAAACCTTATCATGGACGTTTTGGTTCTTTTCCCGGGGCTATGATTAAAAGCAAAAATGACGTAATTTTGGGGCATAAAATGGGACTAGATCTTTCTCAAAAATCGACCCGTCATATTAATATAATTACTTTAAACAACCAACCTTATTTACTGGTAACTTTGAATAACGAGAAGGCCCTTGTTTATGAATTAATAAAACAAAACTGAAAATGAAGAAGACTTTAGGAATATTGTTTGCACTAGGAACTATTTTGGCCTGTAATCAGAATAAAGAACCCATTGTTGTAACAACTAATGAGCTGCATATGGCCATAGATAAAGTTACAGAGATTATGATACATGATATCTTTTCTCCACCGGTTGCGAGTAGAATTTATGCCTACCCAAATATTGCGGCCTATGAAATAATTGCGCTGAATGACGAAAATTACAACTCTTTGGCTGGTCAGGCTCACGAACTAACTGCAATCCCCAAACCGGATACTACAAAACCTATAAATTATGCTCTATCTGCCTTGGTAGCGCATATGGATGTAAGCAGCAGAGTAATATTTTCGGAGGAGAAACTGGCGGTCTTCAGAGATAGTTTATATGGAGTCTGGGAATCCAAAAACCCCGGTGAATTTAACGCGTCCAGAGATTATGGTCTGCAGGTTGCCGAACACATTGCGGAATGGATGAATAAAGATAATTATAATCAGACCAGGACCATGCCCAAGTTTACGGTTGATACAGATGACCCGTCAAGATGGCAACCCACGCCTCCGGCATATATGGATGGGATTGAGCCTCATTGGAATAAAATTCGTCCCTTTGTAATTGATTCTGCTAATCAGTTTGTGCCAGATCCTCCCCCACCATTTTCTATGGAAGAAGATTCAGAATTTTACAAAGAAGTAAAGGAAGTATACGATATTAGCCTGGAAATCACTGAAAAAGGAGATGCCTCTGAAGAAGTTGCCATAGCACAGTTCTGGGATTGTAACCCATATGTATCCGTGACTCGCGGCCATCTGATGTTTGCTACTAAGAAAATATCCCCCGGAGCGCATTGGATAGGCATTGTTAAAATTGCGGCCAAAAAAACAAATAGTGATTTCAACAGAACAGTATACGCCTACACTAAAACATCTATGGCTATAGCTGATGCCTTTATTAGCTGTTGGGATGAAAAGTACAGAAGTAACCTTATCCGTCCGGAGACATTGATTAACGAGCATATTGATGAAAACTGGCAGCCGGTATTGCAAACTCCACCATTTCCTGAGTACACCAGCGGTCATAGCGTAGTTTCCGGAGCGGCTGCAACGGCACTTACGGAAATTTTCGGTGATAATTTTGCTTTTGACGATGATACCGAAGTGGCCTACGGTTTGCCTGTCAGAAGCTTTAATTCATTTAATGAAGCCGCAGACGAGGCTGCTATTAGCAGAATGTATGGAGGTATCCATTACAGAAAAGCCGTTGCGATTGGCGTAAAACAAGGAAGAGATTTAGGCCAGTTCGTTTTAGAAAACCTTACAATGACCAATTAGGTATATGAAAAAAGTCATTTTTGTCTTAGTGCCACTTTTGATTGTTGGCCTTGTTTGGTATTTATTTTTAAAACCCTATGACTACCTGGTGACTTTTGAAGCCAGGACCTTTCCCGGTACCATTAACCAATCTATAAAACTTTGGAATTCTACACTAAGTGATGCTCAATTGGTAAAACAGGAAGGTCTGACCCACCTGGAACAAACCATAAAATTCAGCGATTCTACCTATTTATATCAATGGGATATTACTCCTCTAACAGATTCTACTTCCAAGGTAAAAGTTTATGTAAAGGATCTTGATCATAGTCTTAAAAACAAAATTGAAATCCCATTTTTAAATACAGATTTTGAAAAACGAACCATAAGTACAGTTAGAGAATTTAATGAAAATCTAAATGAACATATAAGTAAGTTTAGGGTAAAAGTAATTGGCAAGAGTGAATTAAAATCTACCTATTGTGCCTATGTTTCTGTGAAGACTACACAATTTGGTAAAGCCAAGGGCATGATGTACAACTATCCTTTACTAAATACTATCCTTGCCAATAACGGTATTGAGTTAAATGGCAGGCCATTTATAGAAATTACTCAATGGGATAAGGAAACAGACAGCATACAGTATGATTTTTGCTACCCTATTATTAAATCTGACACATTGCCCGCACATCCCGACCTGAAATATAAACAATTCAATTCCAGAAATGCGCTTAAAGCAATTTATAATGGCAACTATATTACGTCTGACAGAGCCTGGTATGCCCTTATTGATTATGCCGAGAAAAATGATATTGAATTAATAGATCTACCGGTAGAAGTTTTTCATAATAATCCTAATATGGGTGGTGATGCGCTTAAATGGAAAGCAGAGATTTATTTGCCTTTAAAAAATGTAAATGACTAAATATATTACCGTATTATTATTTAGCCTCTTTATAAGCTGTACCAACTATGGGCAACTGACTTACATCACCAAACTGCCTAAAAAACTGGAGGAAAATTCAGGAATGGCTATAGGTAGGGATTCCACAGTATGGTTAGTTAACGACAGTGGAGGTGCAGATAAAATATATCAAATAAATTTTGAGGGAAAGTACGTCAAACAACTTGAAGTGAAAAATGCCAAAAACAAGGACTGGGAAGATATGACCAGGGATAAAGATGGTAATTTTTATATAGCGGATACCGGAAATAATGCAAATAAAAGAAAAGACCTGGTTATCTATAAGATTCCAGACCCGGAGAAGGAAAAAGGTGATAAAATAAAAGCAGAACAAATAGAGTTTTATTATCCCGAACAAAAAAAATTTCCTCCTAAACAGAAAAACCTGCTTTATGATGCAGAAGCTATTTTTTATGCTAAAGACAGTCTTTATCTTATTACAAAGAACAGGTCCCATCCTTTTAATGGAAAAGCCCTGATATACAGAATTCCCGCAAAAAAAGGAAAATATGAGGCCACTTTCCTGGGAACGTTTATTCCATGTACAGAATTTTCTGTTTGTAAAATAACCGCAGCAGATATTTCACCAGACGGCAAGACTATTGCCCTGTTAGGCTATGGTAAATTATGGCTTTTCACAAATTTTGAACTTTCTAAATTTTTTGATGGAGAGCTAAGAACAATTGATCTTGGAATTGGAACACAACTGGAATCTATTTCTTTTTTAAATAACAAAACATTGCTGCTTTCTGATGAACAATTAAAACATAGAGGGAGAAATCTTTACTCTTATAACATAATTAAATAGGAGTTTTTCTGTATTTGGACTAACTAGAACGGTCGGCTTAAATACTTATGTCCACAAAAGAATAATCATCCTTTTTTTAAGTTCAATGGATAAAAGTTCATATGGAAATTAAAAAGTACTATATTTCAATGTATTTAATCCTATTTAAAACAAATCTAACCCATAATTCAATGACTTATTTTAAAAGTATTCTGTTTGCCATATTTTCTTTGGTCTGTTTTAACCTTAATGCCCAGGAGCTGAGTAAAGAAGAAAGAAAAGTTGAAATTTTTTCCTCTGAAGAAAAGGATAATCTTCAACTCTGGTTCCGGGATGAAGTAAAAAGGATGAACCTCAACGAGGAAGAAATGAGCCAATACAGCAGCATTATTGTTTATTATATAGCCAAAATTGCTCGCTTAGACGATAAAGACAAAGACTATTCAGAGGAGCGATTTAAAAAAGAATTAAACAGTTTGCTGGCGAAACAGGATATAGAATTAGAAGATCTGCTCACTACGGAGCAATTTGATATACATAAAGAAATTTATGGAGAATTTCTGAGATCGGCCTATAGAAGATGGGGAATAAAAAATGACTAATATGTCCTTCTCGTTTAAAAATTTAAGTGTTGTTTTCCTGCTTCTCGCAATTCCTTTTTTAGGGATATCTCAAGTACTGGTTTCTTATAACAAAGCTTCCAAAGTAGACTTTAAAAAATACAAAACCTATCAGGTTTATGGCCTTAATGTTACTACTATCCCTCAATTTGAACCAAAAAAAGAAAGCATAAATTTTTTAATTGCCGAGATTGGCAAACAAATGGCGGCCAGGGGATACCAAAAAGTGAAAGAGAATCCGGATTTAATCCTCAATATTGGAATTGTCATTACAGCGGAACAAAAAACACGGCAAACCGATATAAGAGATGCTCCAAGATATATAGGGCAACGCAACTACCATTGGGAATCGGAAGAAATCGTTGTTCAGAATTACAATGAAGGAACCGTTATTCTGGATGTTGTGGAAAGTGAAAATAATAAGCTGATCTGGCAGGCAGTGTCCAAAGGAATGATTTCAGGCTCTATGGATACAAATATGGGTAGGATTACAAAAGCTGTAAAAAAAATGTACAATAAGTATCCGGTAAAAGTAAAAAAGTAGTTCCAATTTAAACCGTTCACCGACCACATGGGAATTACTGTACCATCTCTTCTTAAATATATTTTGTTTTGCAGTGTTCTTTTCTATTTACCCAATTGCTATACACAGGATGTAGAACCCAGGCGATGGAATTCTCTCCCTTTGGGAATTAATGCTGTTGGTGCAGGATATGGCTACACATCCGGAGATGTCTTTTTTGATCCTGTCTTAGGAGCAGAAGATGTAATTTATACAGGTAACGGTTTCGTTGGCAGCTATATTCGTCCATTCAGATTGGGTAATAAATTAGCCCGGGTAGATATATTACTTCCAGTTTCTTTTTCACGTTGGGAAGGTCTTTTAAATGGCGTCTCAACCAGTGTCGAGCGAAACGGTCTCGCGGATCCCAGAGTTAGACTATCCTTAAATTTAACAGGCCCTCCGGCCTCAGGACCTAAAGAATTACAGGAATACAAAGCCGCCCACCCGGTTTTTACAACCTTTGGTGTTTCCTTGGCCATAACAGTCCCTTTAGGGCAATACTCTAATTCTAAATTGATAAATCTGGGTGGTAATCGTTTTGTTATAAGGCCGCAGATAGGTATGGTACACTATTGGGGCGCATGGTCATATGAACTTACATCTTCAGTTGTATTCTTTACCAGGAATAGTGATTTTTTTAACGGTGGTGAATTAAAACAAAAGGCTCTTTTTGCCCTTCAGACCCATCTTATCAGACAATTTGAAAAAAGTTTTTGGGCTTCTTTAAGTGCAGGATATAATCAAGGTGCAGCCTCTATCGTTAATCAACAATTCAATGATGACCAAAGAGCAAACTTTGTTGGTGCTGCTTCAATAGGCGCCAGCTTTGCAGGCAATCAGGGTCTTAAATTGGCATATGTTTATTCCAAAACACTTAAGGACGTTGGTGCTACTACCAATACTGTTCTCCTAGCCTGGTCTATTTTATTTAAATAATTGATTATGGCTTTAATCCAGAGTTAACACAAGGCCTCCTTTTAAACCTCCCATTATTGTTGTTGATGAAACAGCAACACCGCCTCCTATGCCACCCGGGCCTCCGCCTACATAGACACCCACCCAGGAAACAGGAAACAAAAGGTCTCCTTGTATTTTTATTCCAGTTACATCACATAAAGAATCAAAATATTGGGTACTACCAATGTGAATCCAATCCATTGAGAGGTCGGCCAAACGGTCTTCCGTTGGACTAATAAGAACACCCCTGATCAAGAAATCTGCATTCATATTTATATAAGTAAGTTCCGGAATAGTACTACTATCTGCTTCGAAACCTGCAATACCCCTAAAAAATGCACCATCGGAAGCTTTAAGATAGTTGGAGCCGTATTTTAATAGTTCCCAATTGATACCCATAATATACCGCTAAATCTATGCGTTGTGCTTTTGCATGAAATAGAAAAGCAGACAAGGCCATAAAACTTACTAATTGTACTATTTTTAATTGTTTCATAATATTTTCTTTTTAATAGCTTTTTTATTCTTTTAGGATATAATTTCGGTAAATATGTAGTATCAATTATACGCCTGTTATCAGAAATAAATAGCAGTCTCGACGTACAAGTATAGCGGTAATTTGATTAATTTTAAACTTCATAAATCTGGTTTAAATTAAGGCAATGCAGAAATCACTAGTATTTTCTAAACTAATTGTATTGCTATTCCTTACTTTCAATACCAGCTTGGCTTTCGCTCAGGATACAATTCCAACAAAT
>NZ_CAMYIP010000205.1 GCF_947258525.1 uncultured Eudoraea sp. | reverse complement strand
TCCTGAAGGCCTGGCTGTCGGGGTACTCTTTGGTGGGGTGGCTGCTGGATTTGAAGGAGCCAATATTGGTGGCGCCGTAGCATTGGCACTTGGGATAGGACTACAGAATTTTCCCGAAGGTTTTGCGGTAGCAATGCCATTGAGAAGACAGGGTTTAAGCAGGCTTAAAAGTTTTACGTACGGACAAGCCTCTGCTATGGTTGAGCCCATCGCTGCTGTTTTGGGCGCATGGGCAGTGCTCACCTTCCAACCTATACTTCCTTATGCCTTATCATTTGCTGCGGGAGCGATGATCTTTGTAGTTGTTGAAGAGGTTATCCCCGAGACACAACAGGATAAATATACAGATATTGCAACCATGGGCTTTATTGGCGGCTTCATCATTATGATGGCGTTAGATGTTGGATTAAGCTGATTAGCTGTTGTTTAACAGATGTATTCTCTTTTTTGGGTTATTCACCTATTAGAGTGAAGGCCCCTTTTGTTAAAATTCTTGAACCTGAAGGAAAGGCAGTGAAATTTTCAATAGTAGTGTAGCCATCATACTCTTTTCCTATTTTAACTTTTACCGGTTTAAAATTATATGTTTCTTTTGTCTTAGATTCTAACAGTAAGAGGTATGAGGTTCCATCGATACTTACAACCGCCTCTGAAGGTATACTCTTTTCTATCTTATCTGATGTAATTATGGAGGCATTGACAAACATTCCTGTTAAAAAATTATGTTTCGTTGAATCTTTTAAATGTCCATGCACTTTTATTGTCCTGTTTTCTTCAATAGCAGTACTAATCAGATAAACTGTTGCTAAATATTCTTTTGATGATGTTTCCGGAATTCGAAATTTAATTTCCTGACCCTTGTGAATCTTCATAATGTCCTTTTCAAAAACAGATAGTTCTAAATGAATATGGTCAATATCCACGATTTCAATAATGGGAGTTGCAGGTGAAACATACATCCCCAGTGTTACATTTACTTTAGTTATACTCCCACTTATAGGAGCATACAATGTGGAGGTCGTATTTATAACTCCTTTCTCAACTTCAGATGGGGAAAAATTAAGGATCATTAGTTGCTTTCGAAGCCCATTATATGTTGCTTCTGCTTTTTTGAATTCACTTTCTGCTTTTAAAAAAACCTTTTGTGATGAGATGTTTTCCTTTCTCAAAATTTGCTGGCGTTCGTATTCAGATTTTAAATAGGCCAGTTGTTCTTTTATCTCTAAATACTCTTGTTGCAGGCTAACAAACTCTGGGTTTTCAATTTTGACAAGTGCTTGCCCTTTAGATACAAAATCACCTATGAGCAAATGGGTGCTTTTAATATACCCTCCCATGGTCGCACTTACCACAGCTCTGTTGGCTGGAGGCACATCTATAGATCCATTGGTTTTCTTCAAGGCTCCCAATAACCATAGCGTTTTTCTCGAATTGGTCACTCGTAAGTTCAATTAAATTGTCTTCAAGCTTCATTGAAGTTTGAGAATCCACGGAATTGTTGGACTCCACATTTTTACAATTCGATAAGCTGAAAATTAGTGCAAATGCAATGAAATAGTATATAAATCGATTCATAGCTTAGGTTTTAATAAGTTAGATAGTTAATAGCAATAACAGTTTGGTTGTAATCATTAAGACTATTTAGGTAATCAAGTTTAATTTCATAGGCGTTTTCAAGACTTACGATATACTGGAAGTAGTTGATTTCACCATTTTTGAAACTAAGTGTTGCCGTTTTTAAAATTTCATCGGACAGTGTGGTACCTTCTTCTTCATAATATTTTAGGGCCTTTTCCTGCTTTATCAGTTTTGCATTTAGTGCCATGTATTGCGTATTCAATACAACCTGGTATTCATTAGATTGTTCAATGGCAATTTCGCGAGCTATTGAGCTCGCTTTGATCTTCGAAGACTGTCCAAAAAACAACAGCGGAATTTTAAACCCCACATAATAGCCATACAAATTTTTTGTAAGACCGCTGTTCGACCCCTGAAAGTAACTCAGGCTCAGATCGGGCAATAAAAGCTGCTTTTCATATTTCCGTTGATTGTCAAAAAGATTCACTCTGTTAGCATAATATTCCAGTTCCAAGCTGTTTTCGAGGTTTATTGGGCTTAGACTAACTTTTTTATGTTTCGCGCTGCCTATAAGGATACTATCTTCGGTCTGTACCATTTTTACCATATTTCCATAGGCAAGGACAACATCCTGTTCGGCCTGTTCTAATTTAATTTGAATTTGTTTTTGTCTGGATTGAGAGGTTATTTTTTCTAAATAATTAGTTTCACCCAGTTCAAAACGTCGTACTGCAATGGCGGCGAAATTCTTAAAAAGACTATCTATTTGTCGATAAATTAACTCCTTCTCTTTAGCATATTGATATTCATAAAACCTGGAAGTGACCTCTTTTTTTAAATTTTTCTT
>NZ_CAMYIP010000204.1 GCF_947258525.1 uncultured Eudoraea sp. | reverse complement strand
CCATGTCGATTTCTGAACGGATAGAGGTATTGCAATTAAGAATATTTTATAAAGAAAAAGTATATACCCCCGTTAATTCTACTTCTAGTCATCAGCTAAAACGCTTTAGCCAAGGATTTAACGACCGATAAACTGCAATAAAAAGCATAAACAAAATTTTATTATTAATAATGAATAGCCATGACCTGGAAATATTGCTCCTGTAATCCGAACCCATAAACCCCTTGATCGGATAGTAATTTTTGGATCTCAAACGGCGAAGCATTTGACCGATCTCTTTTATTGACAGATTTGATTTCACAGCCCTGATAAGCATAAAAAAAATATAGGATATTGATTTGCTTCTGATTCTCTCAAGTCCAGAAGCACTTAGTGTGTTCTCTAATTCAACCACTCTCCTAAAATTCATGTATTCATCTGTGGTAGACTCATATTTCCTTAAAAGATCTCTATTTTGCTCTGGGCTGGGATTGAGGAGAATTGAACTTGGATGCTGAAAATCTGCATAAATGTTGTCGGGAATCACAGCTACTCTCTTTGAGTGATAAAAAAGCTGAACAGTAAATATACCTTTCGGAAATCCCGCACCGGGGGGATATACAATATTATGAGTCCTTAAAAAGTTCAAATTGATAACGAGCCAAACGGACTCATTTACGAAATTGAATTTTGAAATATAGTTCTGACCATTGTAAATTGTAAGCCCTTTCAGATTTTTCTCAATAGGTGGAGTAGGAATAGATGATTCTGTAGTCTTAATGATCCCAAATCCAAAGATGTCCAATTCTTCTTTATTCATAAACGAAGTAACTTTTCCCAGAACATGAGTCGAGATGTAGTCGTCAGAATCTACAAAATATATGTATTTGCCACGGGCAAGGGTTATTCCAACATTTCTTATTTCAAATATTCCTGAAATATCCGGTTCACAATAGCTAATATGTGGGTATTCAGCCATATAGCTTTTGATGATTTCCCCACTCTTGTTCTGAGATCCGTCATTGATAACAATGATCTCGTATTCATTATAAGAAAGGTCCTGTCTTAAAAGACTATCAAGGCACCTACCCAGATATTTATCTGTATTATATATAGGAACAACAATACTTAGTTGAATCATTGGAGAACTTATTGGAGGTATTGAATTAGATTTAGGCAAAAATAAACATTAATTATCCGGTAAAATAAAGATACTTCAATACGTATAAATATTATTTCGTATATCGATATTTATTCTATTTCTAAGATTGGCACACTCATTTAATAGCTGCCAGTAAACATTCAGGAGGAGAAGGCTATTAATTAATTGGTCTCGTCATTGGTTAGATTAAGAAGTCCTCAATACAATGTATATAGGACTTTTTCATTTCACCATGCGAAAGCTTGCTTTCAAGTATGGAGAAATGAAGAAGAACCACTGTTTGCGAAGCGAACAGGAGTGCACGGGCACGCTTCTCCGCGGGCCCACCCCCTTAGGCCGATTTTGATCCACTGGAGTTTTAACGAAAGTGGAGAGAAATCAATCCCGTCCAGACCAATTTAATCCCAGGAAGAGAAATGATTTTATCAGATAGAGGTAATAATTGTTCCAATAGAACTTCATCATTGAGATTTGTAGATAATACAATCTCAAACTTATCATTAAGACTTATGTAACGGTTGTAAAATGCCTTGTCTGGTTACAATGATTATTATTAACATCCTTAAGTTGTTCACAATTAAAGAAAGACAATCCACTCTTTGTGATGAGGCTTAACATTAACATTGCCTTAAATAGTTGGTTTTGAACCGGACATAAAATACTTTTGAAAGTAAATAAATTGAACAATGACCCAAAAAAGTACAGTATTCCTCATTTTGACGCTACTATTGTATTTTCCGTTGCGTGCACAAAATCCAATTGTAACCGAACACCATGGCCATAGCCATTATATTGAGCATGATTCAGTGACTGCCCATAAATTGATTTTTCCATCCAAGACGCCAGATCGTATAATAGCAAACCTAACAACAGATCCCGCCCACAGTTTTGCGGTCAATTGGCGAACCGATCAGCAAATTAAATCTGGAGTGGTAGAAGTTGCTTTAGCCACCGATGGACCCGAATTCCTGCTTGGGGCAGTTCGCAAGATTACCGCAAAAAGACAATTGTTTCAAAACCGTAACATAAATGAACCTTTGGTAAAGGCGGCATATTATTCGGCCGTAGTTCCTGATCTTGAACCCCATACAACCTACGTGTATCGAGTTGGAAACGGGTCGGAAGATGACGGTTGCTGGAGCGAGTGGTTTCAATTTACTACTGCGCACACTGATAATAATGAACCGTTTAGTTTCATTTATTTCGGGGATGCCCAAAACAGCGTAAAATCGATGTGGTCACGGGTCATTCGGAATTCCTATAAGCAATTTCCTCAAGTCAACTTCATGTTGCATGCCGGTGATTTGATCAATGATAGGGACGCGAATCTAGAATGGGGAGAATGGTTTTACTCAGGCAGTTTTATTCATGCGACAGTACCAAGTATGATGACCCCGGGCAATCACGAGTATCGAGACGGTGTTTTAACTTCTTTATGGAGGCCACAATTTACCCTCCCCGAAAATGGCCCAACTGAAGATCTGAAGGAAACATGTTATGCCCTTGACTATCAGAACATGAAGTTGATATCGATAGATGCAGAGGGTTTCAACAAAAGTATGGAGGCACGTGCAGCACAAATAAAATGGCTGGATAGTGTTTTGCAATCCAACAAAAAAAAATGGAAAGCAATCACGATGCACTATCCTATTTATTCAACAGCCAGGGGAAGAGACAACAAAGAGTTAAGGGAAGCTTTGAAACCTTTAATTGATAAATACGATGTCGACCTGGTATTGCAAGGCCATGATCATACCTATGCCCGGGGTTACATTGAGAACGAGGGCAAAGGTCTTACGGTTGTAAAAAATGCCGGAACAATTTACGCGGTTTCGGTAAGTGGACCAAAAATGTACGAATCAAAAGACCAGGATTGGATGGTACGAAGGGGAGAATATACCCAACTATTCCAAATAATTACCGTCTCAAAGAACATTATAAAATATGAAGCGTACACACCACTGGGAAAACTTTACGATGCATTTGACCTAATTAAGAAGAAAGGTCGTAGAAAGTTGATAAACAAAGTGCCAAACTCTGCTGTTCGGTTAAAAAAGGATTTTGTTGAGTGAAAGTATTAGACCCCATGAAATCTACGGCCAATTCGATAATTAATAATTTAGCTAGATAGTTCATCCCGATAGCTATCGGGACGGGACGGGACTCAAAAGTTCGAATAAACTATAAAACAAATCACTAAAAGATACTGAAATGAAAAATATAGCATTGATTTTAACATTTTTTCTATGTTTTGGATGTAAAAACAACCATCGTGACGTAAATACTGCCCAGGTAAAAACAAGCGGTCACGAGCATCATAATGATACCCGATCAGAACATAGCTCAGCTAATGAGCATATGCACCAATCTTCTGTTGAAAAACTGATCGAACGATTCGAGTCTCCAGAAAGAGATGCGTATCAACAACCTCAAAAAGTTTTGGGATTTTTAGGCGACCTACAAGGTCAAACGATTATGGATATTGGAGCTGGTTCTGGTTATTTCTCCGTGAAATTAGCAGAAAAAGGGGCGAAAGTTATTGCAGCTGATGTGGATGAAGAGTTTCAAGAGTTTCTACAAAGACGAATCGAAAAAAGCAATTTTGAATCTGTGGTCCATATCCTTGGAAAGAAGCTTGGCCACAACAGAAGTTTCTCTATGCAGATGATGTGTAATACGTATCATCATATTGAAAACCGCCCTGAATATTTTACTAAGGTAAAAAAGGGCACAAAACCTGAAGGCCAGTTGGTGATTATAGATTTTTTCAAATCTGAAATCCCTGTCGGTCCTCCTTTGGGTCATAGGTTACCCATCGATGTTGTAGTCAATGAATTAAAAAAAGCAGGCTATAATTCTTTTGAGGTAAACGTAGATTTACTTCCATATCAATATATTATAAAAGCGAAATAATGTTTGTAGTATAAAAGAGTCGGTGACAATTTATAAATGTATTAAAAACGCATTTTATGTCAGCTTGTATCAATGTTCAAATAAAGGAAGATTTCAAGAAAGGCAGTTGGGTATTTAATGACTAGGTCGATTATTGATAAGCCCAGTTAGAATAAAAACAATAACGCCTAGGGCAAAAATTATAGCTGCAGTCGCGATATAGAATATAAGTGGATTCATATGTCACTTGTTTTTTAATTAAAAATCAGTTCTTATAGTAAGGCGTGATTATTATTTTGATGTTAATCTAGTAACCAATCATGGATTTGAGGTATACAAATGTGTGAAGTGTTGTCCTTAATGTATGAAATGTAAGAAAATCAATATTTTTTTAGCTACAACAGTTTGTCTAAAATTGATATGTTTCGGGAAAGCCAAATTCAATAAAACGATGAATTTCAAGATAAATGATGTGAAACCAAATCTTCAACCTGTTCTAGAAATTAAACTTCTGTTAATAAGTGAGTCTTGCGGTGAGCTTAAAAAATGACCCCTTGTTCCGATATCCGAATTATAGCACTCTTATCAGTAGAATAGATTAAGGAAATTCTTGCCCTAACTTTATATACGTCCGGTTGATAGCAGTGTCATTACCATTTATCGGCATATTACCGGTAATCTTCAAGAACTCTCCGACTCTTTCTAGTGTCAAACTTACGGTTTCTTCTTGCTCGGTAGTATAACTTAAGACGGTTGCTCGCGAAGTGTCACCTGAGTTTGTAAAAGTTGTTAGCGTATTCCAGGTTGCCTGATTGATACTTTGTACAACTACACATTCTTCCATTTCGTTCAAAGCATAATCGTATAACTCTGCATTGGCGGAAGGATTGTTTTCACTAAATCTATACAAAACTAAAAGACTGTTCTTTGTACAATCGCTTATTTCAGAGGACTCTACACCATCAAAAGCTATACTGGACAATTTCCATGACCCCAAGAATAAATTAGGGTCCGTTGTGGGCAAATCATCCTGATTACACGACTGTATTAAAACAATACAGACAAAAAACCTTAGTATAGCATAATTTTTCATGGCTAACTATTTTTATTAAAAATAAGGAATTTGCTTATAAGGCACAACCTGCTTGCAGCTATATACATCTACTCTTAGGAATAGATTAATTAAATTTTAGATTTTAAAATAACTCTGCTTTAAATTACATTCAACCAGTTCAATTATCAAAAATTAATTACTGCCAATCTCAATCAGACCTCCAAATCATTCCCGAACAATAAAAATACCAACTATTATTTACATCCTTTTTATAAAACCACAGAGAAAGGCTATCAGGGTATTCGACAAATAAAACAGCTATTGAATGATCTAAATTGAAAACCGGAACAGAAACTCTTGGTGCGCTTTTAACCTTCGAAAGAGTAATGCTTGGAAGTTCTCTTTGTTTCCATTTTACGGATCTTAAAGCAAACGTCTCAGCCATGTTTTCCAGATCCTTATCACTCAGGAAATCTTTTACATCAGGTAACAGATACGATAAGAATATTTCATTTTGAAGGGAATCAATTTCCTTTTCCGAGTACATATTTAATGCTGAAAGGGAATCGGCTTTTTTATAACCAATTTCCTGATTTCTTTCATTTACATGGTCTATTAATAAATTTTGATTGATTGTCCTTAAAAATTGTGAACCATACTCCTTACTAATGAACGAGTTCTTATAAATATGCTCTATTCCCTTTCTTTCATTTTTCAATGAATTAATTACAGCATAAACCTCTTTGTAATTCTCAGAAAGGTTATGTGACTTACATCCAAAACTGATAGTTATGATTAGAATTGCTACTAAAATACCTCTCATTGACAATCGAATTTATTTCCTTCGGCTCTACTATTTAGGCCGTTTGCGGCATCACCTTCTTTAAACAGATTATAAAATGTAACCTCCTATTGATCTCTCCAATTCATAGTCTCCATTTTCATCCAAACAAAATATGAGTAACTCCGAATAACCACTTAAAATTGAGGTAGAGAATTTATGATACAATATATATCTGTTGGTATCAAGTTTAATCGGGGAAGAAAAACTATGGCCATACGTGGGTTCCACTTGTTCTTGTTGAATCATGATCCCTAAGGCTGTGGCTTTTGCCAAGTTATGTGTCTCATCTGCTCCAACTTTGTTAAATAAGTCCGAAACCACATTCTTCCCAAATAAATTACTCAAAGTAAATTTATGTTTTAGATCCAATCCCAGATGCCATTTGAATTCTTCATTACATTTTTTAGAGGCTAACAATTTCCTGTATCTTAACTTTTTAGTAATCATTTTCTCCATTGATGTTTTGGTAAGGCGGCCTGAATCGACTTCTTGCTGTAAATCTTTAGCAAAGTAAGATATGGATTTTTCGCTTTCTTTGATTTGATCTTTAATAAGCAGGTAATAGGCATCCTCAAGCTTATTTTCTGCAAGCTGTGAAGAAGCCAAATTCCACACTAACAGGGCCAGAATAGTAAAAAAGAACCTGAACCTGGTTATTAAAAGGCCGACCTTCAGATAGTCCTGGAAAGTGCGATAATTCATTTGAAAACTCATAATCAAAGATTTCTTGAAATTCCGATATTTCTTCAACTAATTCAGCAATAAGGGCATATTATAAATCTTCCAATAACTGCAATTCAAATGTTCAATTGTCTGCGTACTTTTCTGCAAATACTCAATATTAGTCAAATGAAATAGCTTCTCTGACTATCCTCTAAATGGCAATTACCCTTTAGGAAGGCCCCAGGTTTTTTTCTCTTCTTTAGTCCATAAGGTCGGGAAAAATTTTCGCTGTTGATATTTCGGATGAAGATACTTCTTCCATTCAGAACCGCCGGTTGCCTCCTTACTTCTGCCTTTCTCACTTAGATAGTAATCGGCAGTGCGAAGGTGTACCATCGGCCATTCCACATTGTACAAATGATCAAATTCTTTTAGCTTTTCCTTCAATTGATCTGAAGGGTTTTTTAGTTTAAGAATTTTATCCTCGAAAGTAAGACCCTTTAATTCCCTGGCGAGGGCAATAAAACTATCGAGGTATTTTTCCTCAAATTGTTGCAATGTCAGGGTTTTTACACCTGTTTTTCGGTTTAACCCGGCATCCTTCCAGTAAATGTTTTCAAAATATTCTTCGGTAGAAGGTTTGGCGGACAACCGATTTTTTCCCTCGTCATTTACTAAGTTTTCCAGTCGGGTGCAATACAATTCAATATACCTGAATTGAGCACTTTGAAACCCGCTGGCCGGTGTTAATGTGGCTCTAAATTCATTATAATCCTTATGATCCATGCCGTCCTTCATAATATCAAAGGAGGTAATAAGCATGGTGGTGTACCTATTTAACCTGTTGATTTTGCCAATTAAAAACGTTTCTGTCGGTTGTTCCTCTTCCGAGATCTGTTCCAATTCATGTCTCATCATCTTCAGTATTAATTCAGTAACCTGATGATACATGATAAAAATGGTTTCATCCTTAAAATGCGTACGTGGTTTTTGTAATGACAATAAAGTGTCGGTTTCTACATAATCCCAATACGTAATGGGTTTGGCGTAAAGCAGGCCCTTCAGGTAAGTTTCCGGATTCTCACCCAGTGCTTCATATTTTTGTTTTAGTTTTTTGTTGGTATCCAAAATTAGTTCGCAGTTTTTAAATTGTATAAACGCACTTATTATTTTATGCCATTAATTTTCATCATCAATTGGGTCTGCGCTATTTGTCTTTTTTTTCTTTTTCTTCTTCCTGGAGGACTTGTCTCTTCGCACATAATATTTTCCACTTTTCTTGGAAAACAATTCAATACTGACCCCTACTGTTACTCCGCCTAAGACTGTAGCAGCCAAATCGCCATTGTCCCATTTACCTCCATTGCTTTTATCTATAGCTTCTTTGGCCAAGCCTGCCAAAAGACTCGCCCCGACTGAGCCGGTTACCGTCCAAAATCGATTTCTCTTACTAATTTTTGAGGCAATTAATGCGCCGGCAGCCCCGGAAAATGCCCCGGCAGCAAAATGCAGGACTTTATCATCATCAACCTGACCCCTCAAGGAAAATTGAACAAATAGAAGCACAACCAGTAACTTCGAACAAAATCTTTGCATGGGTCCAAATTAAGCATATAATTTTATAAAGTGTATCTGCAAACTGAAATGTGATCCTGGCTAAATAGCATATTCAACGAATCCCGGTAATTATTTTTCCAGTTTACCCTTACCTTCAAACTTTTCCCTACTTTTAATGGTCTAAATTATATGATAATATGAAGTTCAATTTCTTATATGCTTTCCTGCTAGTAACACCATTTTTTTTTGGATGTAAGGATAACCAAACCAATAAAAAATCTGAAGTGGCCGATGAGAAGATTTTATATACTAATTCAATCAATCCTGATGATTTTAAAGCAGTTATTAAGGGTGATAGCATTCGCTTATATACCCTAACGAACAAGAATGGGCTTAAAGCAGATTTCACCAATTACGGTCAGCGATTAGTTGCGCTGCATGTCCCGGATAAAAATGGGGAAATGGGAGATGTTGTTCTGGGCCTTTCAACACTGGACGGCTATCTTAATGGACCTAAAAATAACTTTGGTGCCGTAATAGGAAGATATGGAAATCGAATTGCTAATGGCAAATTTTCTATTAATAAAACAAAGTATAAACTGGCAAAAAATAACGGAAAAAACCATTTGCACGGTGGCACAATTGGTTTTGATGCGGTCACCTGGAAAGCGAGTCAAACCGCTGACAACCAAATTGAATTTACCCGCGTTTCTCCCGATATGGAAGAGGGCTATCCAGGTAATCTGCATGTAAAGGTAACTTATGTTCTTACAGATGATAATGAACTAAAAATAGACTATGAAGCTACCACAGATAAAACCACTATTGTCAATTTAACCAATCACTCCTATTTTAACCTTAAAGGGGAAGGCCAGGGGGATATAAATGATCATGTAATGATGATCAATGCATCGGCGTATACCCCCGTGGATGCCGGACTTATACCAATTGGAGCCATTGAGAGTGTTGAAGGTACTCCCTTTGATTTTACCAGTCCAAAAACAATTGGTAAAGATCTGGATAGCAACCATGCACAAATGGTCATTGGGGGGGGTTATGATCATAATTTTGTGCTGAATGAATCTCCTAAAAACAGCGAAGGCCTTGTCCTGGCTGCCAGGGTTACCGAGCGGGCAAGTGGCAGAATAATGGAAGTATACACCACGGAACCGGGTGTTCAACTTTACGGTGGCAACTTTTTAAATGGAAGTAGTACGGGTAAAAGCGGAAGACCTTATATGAAAAGAAACGCATTTTGCCTGGAAACACAACATTATCCTGATTCGCCAAACCAGCCTAACTTTCCGAGTACTGTTTTAGAACCGGGAAATACCTATAAATCTATGACAGTTTATAAATTCGATGTAGTAAAATAAGTAATTTTACAGTTCACAATTAATCCTTGGTTATTATGCAAGTAGAATGGAAAGGGGTAATGCCCGCAGTAACAACTAAATTCACAGAAACAGACACTTTGGATTTAAAGATGTTTGAGGTAAATATCAATGCACAGATTCAGGCAGGTGTTAGTGGAATTATCCTGGGCGGCACATTGGGAGAAGCCAGTACACTTACAGATGATGAAAAGAGGATACTTATCGAGACTACGGTTG
>NZ_CAMYIP010000203.1 GCF_947258525.1 uncultured Eudoraea sp. | reverse complement strand
TTTAAGTGTAACGGATTCCACTGGTGCTAATGTAATTTATTCTACTGGAGGATTATACAACAGGATAGGTATGACAAGCAATCGTTATCTGTCTCAGAATCGTACTGCGATCTATATCACGGATGAAATGATTTTTGACCGCTGGCGTTTTGATGTTGGTTTCAGATGGGAGACAACGAATGGTGTTTTCAACAACGGAAATATTGTAGAAGAAACGGTGTATACCGATCCTGATCTTACCCCAGAGCTCAGCAATGTCCAATTTGCCGATGGTAGTTTTACCAGAGCCGGGGTAGATGCATCAGATTGGGCCCTTTCTCTTGCCGGTCTTTACAGGCTCAATGATAATCTGAATTTGTATGCAAACTTCTCGAAAGGATTCTTCTTTCCTCAAATACGAAGTTTTGCTCCTATTGCCACTGGGGTAACCGGCAGTAAGTACGATTCCGAAAAGATCATTCAATTTGAGGCTGGAGCGAAGCTTGGAAATGCAAAACTTTCGGGCTCCCTGGCAGGATATTACGTCGGCTTGAGCGACCGGATAAAATTAGACCAGGGATTTGTTAATGGATTCCTCGTCGATCTGACACGATCTGAACAGAGCACCGCCACATTTGGTCTGGAAGCCTCCTGGGATTACCGGTTTGCAGAATACTGGAATTTTAGAGGTACGGCTACTTATCAAAATCATGAGATCACGAAAAATGTATCTGAGGATTTGGTAAATGGTGGCACAACTACAACCAACGAAGGGAATGAACTGGCCAGGCAACCAAATTTCCTGGGCAATCTTGGGATCTATTTTGACAACCGGGCTTTCGATGGCTTCTTTTCGTTAAACCATACGGGGAAAAAATTTGCCGCAGATAACAATACCATCGAACTAGAAGCAATCACCATCGCGCGTCTGGGTGTCGGGTACTCATTTGTACTGGGCGAAAATTACGAGTCTTTACGTCTTGGGGTATCTGTTTTTAACCTATTTGATGATGCAGGTGTGACAGAAGGAGACCCTCGTGATGTTGGCCAAACGGAAGAGGCATTCTTTTTTGGCCGACCCATATTACCACGGCGATTCTTTGTTACCGCTACGTTCAATTTTTAGTTATTTTAAGTTTATTTGTTAGCTAGAATGCATTGATAAAGTAATCAATGCATTCTTCTTTAGTCCAAAGTAAAGATGAGTGAACCACTGATCACAAAAGCCAAAGAAATTTTAAACGGGAATTATAGAGAACCTGGTTTTACATTACCAAGTCAGGGCTTGTATCCATTTCAATGGAACTGGGATTCCGGTCTTATTGCCATTGGGTATGCAAATTACGACATGGAAAGGGCCCAGAACGAGATTCGAACACTGCTGGATACGCAATGGAAAAATGGATTTATCCCGCATATCACCTTTCATAGAGAGAGCAATACCTATTTTCCCGGTCCGAAGTTCCATCAGGCATCGTTGCACCCAGACGCCACTACCAGATATAAAACTACCGGGATGATCCAACCACCCGTTATCGGTTTTGTACTCAAGGAACTATTAGATAGAGCACAAGACAAAAAAGGGGCTCTTGAATTTACACGGAAGGTCATAGACAAAGTCTATGAGAACCACCTCTACCTCTATAATAACAGGGATCTATTGGGCGAGGGGTTGATCTATATTTTTCACAACTGGGAATCCGGAACGGATAATTCGCCAATCTGGGACACCATATGGGAAACTATGGATTCCCCACGATACACCTTTGAACGAAGGGATACTAACCAGGTAGATCCTAGCCAAAGACCCTCTAACAGAGAATATGATCACTATCTTGCGTTGATAGACCTCGCCAAAAAGTACCGCTATAACGATTCAAAAATAGCGGAACATTCACCCTTCCTTGTTCAGGATCCTTTGGTGAATGCTTTGCTGATCAAATCTAATCAGTCGCTTATCAAATTATACCAAATTTGCGGATTTGGTGAAGACAAGATCAGGCAACTCGAAAAATGGCAGGCACTGAGCATTGCAAACTATGAATCAAAATTTTACGATGAGGATCTCGGTGCATACCTGCATTACGATCTTAGAAATAAGCGAAAGATCCGGATGCTTACTTCCTCTTCTTTTGTGGCTTTATTCGCCGGAATACCCGGAGCTAAACGCACATCAGAAATAGCTGGAATTCTTGAACAACGATTTGGGGGCGAGGGTCTTTATTTATGCGCTTCTTTTGATCCTGAAGGCGAAAGATTTGATCCTAAACGCTATTGGCGAGGCCCATTATGGATTAACGTCAACTGGATGCTTTATCATGGGTTAAAAAGTTACGGGATCAACAAATTGGCAGAACAGATCAGGTCAGATTCTATTGAAGTGGTAGAACAAAACGGATTTTATGAGTATTTTGATCCAAGGAGGTCAATTGCCAAAGAAGGTAAAGGCGGATATGGTGGTTCCAATTTTTCATGGACCGCGGCTCTTTACATCGATTTTATCTTAAGAGAAAGCTAAAACAGACCATATGAACTGGATAGACTATACCATTATTGTCGCATATCTTTTGGGATTCCTCAGCCTTGGATATATTTTTAAAGACAATAAGAATTCCGGCGACTATTTTCTTGGTGGCCGCAGCATGGGCTGGATTCCACTGAGTCTTTCCACTATGGCCACTCAATTATCGGCTATCAGTTTTATATCGGCGCCGGCATTTGTGGGGGTGAAGCCTGGCGGGGGATTACAGTGGCTCACCTTCGAATTCGGTGTTCCCCTTGCCATGGCATTCCTTCTCGTGACTATTATCCCTTCCCTCTATAAAGCGGGGATTGTAAGTATTTATGAATATCTCGAGCGGCGGTTCGATGCTTCCTCCCGTCTATTGATCAGTTTTGTATTTCAAATCAGTAGGTCTGTGGCTACGGGGGTTATGGTATATACCATGGCGCTGATCCTCCAAGCCACCACAGGTATTAATTTCTGGATTTCAGTACTGTTGATTGGAATAATCACCCTGGTGTACTCCTTCCAGGGAGGAATGCGTGCGGTTATTTGGGGTGATGTTATCCAGATGCTCATTTTGTTTGTGGGGATTGTAATTTGTCTGGGCTATGGATTAAGCGAACTGGGAGGATGGGACAATTTTCTAACACAAGTGGATAGCGACAGGCTTACTGCTGTAGATTTTTCCAAATGGGGTTTCAACAATGCCGACAATGGAGATGAATTTGGATTCTGGCCAATGGTGATCGGCGGGTTTTTTCTCTATGCATCCTATTATGGGACCGACCAGACCCAGACCCAGCGAATGCTTTCTGCCAAGGGCTTGCCTACCATCAAAAGTTTGCTGATGGCCAACGGACTTTTCCGTTTTCCGGTTACCCTGACTTATTGTATCATGGGCTTGGTCATTGGAACATTATTGATGACTGATCTCAGTTTCCAGGATCAGATCTCAGATGTATATGCGGCCAATATAGATAGTCTTGAAGGAAAGAGAGAGGATCTGATGGTCCCGGTTTTTATAATTAAATACCTGCCCAACGGCGTTATCGGTATATTGTTGGTCGCTATCATGTCTGCGGCCATGTCGTCTCTCAGCTCTACGGTGAATTCGCTTTCGGCGGTAACCATCGAAGACTTTATCAAACGCTTTAAATCGGATCTCTCCGATAAACAATATGTAAGGTACTCCCGATTCACCTCCCTCTTCTGGGGCCTTATCTGTCTGCTTTTTGCTTTTTTTGCGGGTAATATTGAAGGGACGGTTATCGAAGTTATAAATAAAATAAGTTCGATCTTTTATGGGCCTATATTGGCGGCATTTATTCTGGCCCTGCTTACCAAACGGACACATGCATTGGGAGCAAACATCGGAATATTAGCCGGAGTATTGTTCAATATGTATTTGTGGCTGTATGTACCAGAGGTTTTTTGGTTCTGGTGGAATGCTATAGGGTGTATAATTACTCTTTCCGTGGCCTATCTCTTTAGTATTATGGTGCCGCTGAAAACCAAAGAAGGTATTAAAGTGACGTATTATTTTGCATGGAAAGAAGTGGCGATATTGGCCGCCTATTTTATACTGATCGTATTTATCTCTATCGGGTTGAAAAATTTACTGAGCCCTTAACAGTATTCAGGCATGGAGGATCTCATTAGCCGCATATATCCTGACTGCACCGATGAGGTTTTGCAGGGTATTTCGGCTTTAAAAGAAAAATACTTTGGAAAGGTCGATGGAAGATCAACAGCGAAGCTGACCGAAAAAGACCGGATCCTGATCACTTACGGTGATGGAATAAGACAAGAAGGTTCACCTCCTTTGGCTGTTTTAAAAACATTTGCAGATCGTTACCTTAAGAACAGGATCAGTGCGGTTCACCTACTGCCATGTTTTCCATATTCTTCGGATGATGGATTTAGTGTGATAGATTATTACCAGATCAATCCGGAGCTGGGCGATTGGGAGGATATCGACCGACTCGCCGAGCACTTCGATCTGATGTTTGATGCTGTTATAAATCATATTTCTAAGCATTCAGATTGGTTTCAGCAATATCTCACTGGAAACCCTGAGTATTTCGATTACTTTGTTGAATCCAAACCCGAAGATGACTATTCTCAGGTGATACGGCCCCGTGCGCTTCCCTTGCATCATCCATTTGAAAAGAATGGGGAACAGGTTTATATATGGACGACCTTCAGCGAAGATCAGGTTGATCTGAACTATGCCAATTACCGCGTATTTCTTCGGGTTCTCGATGTCTTACTCTTTTATATTTCCAGGGGGTCTAGATTTATAAGACTAGATGCCATTGCTTTTCTTTGGAAGGAACTGGGGACGCCTTGCATACATCTGGAACAAACTCACCTGGTCATCCAGGCTTATAGGCAGGTAATAGAAGCAATGGCTCCACATGCCGTGATTATCACCGAAACCAATGTGCCGCACATCGAAAACATCTCCTACTTTGGCAATGGCAGTAATGAAGCACATATGGTGTATAATTTTACACTTCCGCCCTTACTTGCCTATTCGGTCCATCAGCAAGATGTAAATGTTCTGACTGACTGGGCTCAAAGCCTGGAATTACCTGGAGAAAAAGTGTGTTTCTTTAATTTTACCGCTAGTCATGATGGAGTTGGCGTAAGGCCACTTCAAGGGATCATTTCCCAGGACGACATTACCGAACTAGCAGAGACAACCTTGCGGCATGGGGGATTTGTTTCTTATAAATCTAATGAAGACGGCTCGCAATCGCCCTATGAGCTCAATTGTAATTATATGGATCTTATTACTGATCCGAAAAGTCACGATGATATACGGATCCAGCGTTTCCTGCTTACCCAGTCGGTAATGTTGTGTATTCAGGGGGTGCCAGGAATTTATTACCATTCGCTCCTGGGTTCTGAAAACGATAGGGATACGGCTTTGGAGAGTGGGATCAACAGACGGATCAATAGGCAAAAATTGGAGTTGGGTGCACTCCGGGATGCCCTGAACGAGGATACTTGTATTAGAGGTCGTATATTTAATAGATATTCCCAAATGCTCGAGATTAGAGGTAACCAGGCTGTTTTTGATCCCTTTGGAAAGGCAGAATACGATTCAGAAGGTTCACTTTTTATAATCAGACGGCAAAAAGGGGAAAGCATTCTTTACGCTATCCACAACTTTTCAGACAGGGAAGCAAGCTTTGATAGTTTAAAAGGATCTTTCATGGATGTTTTGAACGGAAAGCATTGGGCATCAAATCAGGAGAAAATACCACCCTTTGGGTTTGCCTGGTTAAAAAGTGTATAGCGAATGGACTATTTATTGATCCCGGATAAATTTAAAGGTTCCCTGACCGCTTTGGAGGTAATCGATGCGATTGGCAAAGGTGTCTTAAAAGCCGATCCAGAGGCCAAACTGCACAGCGCTGTATTATCAGATGGGGGCGATGGGTTTTTAGAATCCATCGACCATTATGGCCAGTATGAAAAAGTAGTGTGTGAGGCCAGTGATCCCCTT
>NZ_CAMYIP010000202.1:2203-8244 GCF_947258525.1 uncultured Eudoraea sp. | reverse complement strand
ACTGGCACTGCCGAATTTAGCATCAACCAACATGGTTTTTAGCTCGTCTTTAGCTTCTTGTAAGTCATTTAAGATCAGAACACCTTTTCCGGCAGCCAAGCCGTCTGCTTTTAGTACATATGGAGGTTTAAGCGTTTCAAGGAATGAATATCCTTCTTCTAAAATATCTGGTGTAAAACTTTTATAGGCAGCGGTCGGGATATTATGTCGAAATAAGAACTCCTTGGCATACTCCTTACTTCCTTCCAGGTTAGCCGCCATTTTTCTAGGTCCAATAACAGAAACATGCTTTAGCTCAGAATCTTTAAGAAAAAAATCATGAATTCCATTTACCAAAGGATCTTCCGGCCCTACTACAACCATGTCTATACCTTCCTTATTAACAAGTGTTTTAATTGCTTCAAAATCATTTACATCTATTGGAACATTAAATGCTATAGCGGCAGTTCCTGCATTTCCCGGTGCGACAAAGAGTTTATTTAATTTAGGGCTTTGTTTAAGTTTCCAGGCAAGAGTATGTTCCCTGCCGCCGGCGCCAATGATAAGTATATTCATGAATTGGAAGTTTGGACAAAAATACGTTTAGCAGTACAAATAAAATAGTTAACAGCTCAAATAATTGAAAAGGTATAACACGAATTATTTGATTCAAATTTTATCTAGTATTCCGTTTCGAAAAATCTCTGTGTTCTGTTTTCTTCAGATCGTCTTTTGACAGTGTTTTAAAATAGTCAAAAGTCTTTTTCATTCCTTCAGCCCTACCTACTTTAGGCTCCCATCCCAATAATTCCTTTGCCTTGGAGATATCTGGCTGACGTTGCATAGGATCATCTTTCGGAAGTGGTTTGTAGATGACTTTTTGGTTGGTTCCTGTTAATTTTATGATTTCTTCAGCGAAATCCCGAATGGTAATTTCATGTGGGTTCCCGATATTCACCGGCAGAGTGTAATCACTCATCAATAGCCTGAAAATACCTTCAATTTCATCATCAACGTAGCAAAATGATCGTGTTTGTGAACCATCGCCAAATACGGTCAAATCTTCACCACGCAGGGCCTGGCCCATAAAGGCGGGGATCACTCTACCGTCATTTAAGCGCATCCTGGGGCCATAGGTATTAAATATCCTAACAATCCGGGTGTCAACTCCATGAAAGCGATGATATGCCATGGTAATAGATTCCTGAAAACGTTTGGCTTCATCATATACTCCTCTGGGGCCTATTGTATTCACATTTCCATAGTATTCCTCCGTCTGAGGATGAACTAAAGGATCCCCATAAATTTCTGAAGTAGATGCAATAAGAATACAAGATCCTTTTTCCTTAGCTAGTCCCAATAGATTATGGGTCCCCAAAGCGCCAACTTTTAGAGTCTGAATTGGTATTTTTAAATAGTCAATTGGACTTGCAGGAGATGCGAAATGAAGAATATAGTCCAACTTTCCCGGAACATGTACAAATTTGGTTACGTCATGGTGGTAATACTCAAACTGCTCGAGTTTAAACAGATGTTCTATGTTTTTGATGTCGCCAGTTATAAGATTGTCCATGGCTATTACATGAAATCCTTCTTTTATAAACCGGTCACATAAATGTGAGCCCAAAAAACCTGCAGCGCCAGTTATTAATATTTTTTTCATTCCTTGTTTTTAACAGGTTTGTTGTCTTTACTTAGCGGCCTATTGATTCATAATGAAACCCTTCTTCTTTGATCTCATTTGTATCGTATAGGTTACGTCCATCGAAAATTACGTAATTTTTCAACAATTCTTTCATTAATTTGAAATTAGGATTTCGAAACACACCCCATTCGGTACAAATCACCAGGGCATCCGCATCTTCCAGAACTCCGTACATGCCGGGCGCAAACGTGATTTTATCGCCTAACTTTTGCTTCACGTTATCCATGGCTTCCGGGTCAAATGCAGTGACCTTAGCACCCAATTTTAAAAGCTCATCTATCATGTACAATGAAGGTGCTTCGCGTATATCATCCGTCTCGGGCTTAAAGGCAAGGCCCCATAGACCGATCTTCTTCCCTTTCAGTTCATCATTAAAATACTTCTTAATCTTGGGGATCAGGATGGTCTTCTGGGTCTGGTTTACGTTGATCACAGCGTTAAGGATCTTGAAATCATAATTATGATCCTTACCCGATTTATGAAGAGCTTTAACGTCCTTGGGAAAGCACGATCCTCCATAACCAATTCCAGGGAATAAGAAGCGTTTTCCTATACGAGAATCGGTACCCATACCGATACGGACCTTATCTACATCGGCCCCAACTTTTTCACAGAAGTTCGCGATCTCGTTCATAAAGGTTATCTTGGCGGCCAGGAATGAATTAGCAGCATACTTGGTAAGTTCAGCAGATTTCTCATCCATAATGATCACAGGGTTCCCTGATCGTACAAAAGGAGCGTAGAGCTTTTCCATAAGCTTGGTAGCTTTCGCTGAGCCTGTACCTACCACAATTCGCTCAGGCTTCATAAAATCATCTACCGCGAAACCTTCCCTTAAGAATTCAGGATTGGAGACTACATCAAAATCGCATTTGGCATTTTTGGCAATGGTGGTATGCACTTTTTCAGAAGTCCCGACAGGAACGGTGCTTTTGTCTACAATAACCTTATAGTTTTTGATTTTCTTGCCAATATCATCGGCTACTCCCAAAATATATTTAAGATCTGCTGAGCCATCCTCATCCTCTGGTGTTGGAAGGGCAAGGAAAATAATATCACCATGGTCTAGTCCTTCTTGCAATGAAGTGGTGAACTTGAGCCTGTCTGCCTTGATATTACGCTCAAATATGACATCTAAGTGAGGTTCATAGATCGGAACCTCCCCGGCCTGCATACTTCTTACCTTATTTTCATCGATATCTACACATAGGACCTCATTGCCTGTTTCCGCCAGGCAGGTGCCTGTTACCAGTCCCACGTATCCAGTACCAACAACAGATATTTTCATAGGTATATCATCTAATTCATTTCATTCGGATGCAAAAATAGGCGGTGCATCCCAACCCTACAACAAATTCTGTCTAAAACCTTTTTATTAGGTTAGGAATTAATCCCGCAGTCGCCAAACTCTATCCGAAGTAATTTCCAAAGTTGATTTTCGTGACTTAGTCCATTATTAGAACACCATCCCTAATAAGCCTTTTCTTCCCCCTTTAAAATATTTAATGCCGTTTGTAATACTATTTTTAAATCCATGAAGAATGACCAATTTTCTATATAAAATATATCATATCTGGTTCTATTCCTTATTTCATCTGAAGTTTCTATTTCTCCCCGATATCCTTTTGACTGTGCCAATCCTGTTATTCCCGGATTGACATAATGCCTAAGCATATATTTCTGGATAGTTGGTCCATATACCTCATTTTGCCGCCATAAATGCGGTCTTGGTCCTACTATGGACATTTGACCCAATAAGACATTAACAAATTGCGGTAATTCGTCAATACTTGTTTTTCTTAAAAAAGCTCCCAGTTTTGTGATTCTTGGATCATTTCTTGTTGCGGATTTTTCTGTGGATTCGTTTGCCACCATCGTCCTAAATTTATAACATCCGAAACCTTCTTCTTTAAATCCCGGTCTATTTTGTCTGAAAAAAACAGGTCCTTTTGAATCAAGTACAATTAATATTCCTATTAATGGCATTAACCAGGAAAGTATAAATACAAATATTAGAAGTGAAATAATAAAATCAAATAATCTTTTATAAAACCGATTAAAGGGATCATCTAAAGGTAATTCCCTTAATGATAAGATTGGTAAATACTCGTAATATTCCAGGTTTAGTTGTTTTGTAAATATTTCTTTATTATCCGGAATAAATTTTAGTCCAATTAAGTTGTTGTCCGCGTAATTCACTAGCTCCGATATTTCTTTGTCATTTAATTCTCTAACAGAGCAATAAATTTCATCGATTTTATTTTCACTAATAAATTTGATGCAATTGTTTATTTCAAAATCCGAAGCTTTAGGCTCAAATTGATTTAAAAGTTGATATCCGTATTCAGTATGATTATTGAAAATCTTAATTAATTGATCCGTCTTTCTATTATTCCCAATTACGACAACATAGCTTATGTTGCCTTTCACCTTTGTGCGATACTTTTTTAAAAGATAATAGTTAAGGAATTTTAGAAATAAGACGGAAATACAAACAGATAAAAAGAAAACCCCCAACATTAATCTACTAATGTTAGGTTGTTTAAAAAACCCAATAAATGCATATAAGATCAAAAAGAAAAACACAAATTGTCTAAACAATTGTTTTAAAATATAAGTGGCTTTGGCAAAACGATAAATTTCATAGAAGTTAATTTTTATCGCTATAATAATCCAGGCAAAAGAAATATAACTATGAAAAACAAGGGGAAACTTTAAAAGCAGAGGAAGATTATAGGCAAGAACATTAATGACCACCAAATCTAAAATAAGTGAAATAGGGTTTATAAAACCAGAATATTTTTCTTTTTGAAAGATCATAAACCAAAAATAAGTAAACAAATAGATTCAAAATATAAGAAATGATCATTATTTGGCAGCATATTAAATTATCTTTTTCGGCTTCATTAAAAGATGTATAATCTTCTATTGCTGAATTTAATAGTTATTCATTTCTAATTTTCTTCAGATTTATACTTATCCAGAATTAGATATTTTAACCCCACGGGGTAATCTAGCAAATATCTTTTAATTAATTTAGGTTCTTTATAAATTCTATATGCCCATCTTAGGTGAAGCTTGTCAATTAAATGTGGAAAGTAATTCTTTCCACCAATGGCGGTTTGAGTAATAAAAGCTCCGCAGGTAAAACAGGATCCTTGAAATCCCATCTTTTTCATTTTTATCATTAATAACTCTTGCAATGGAGTTCCCATTCCTATAATAACTATATCTGTTTTTTTTGAAATGACTTTTTGGATTAACTGCTCTTCATCAATATTAAATCCATTAAAATAAGCTACTACATCCAATTTAGGATAGTAATATTTGACGATTTCCACAAATTTTTCTATTTCACTTTCTGAGCCACCAATAAAAACAATTCTTTTGTGTTTGACTTCAAAGTGCGCAAACATATCTTTAAAGTAAGATGAGAAATCAGGAGCCTTCCTTTTAATTTTTTTCCCCATAAATATTCTAATGAATAGAATTAACATGATACCATCTAAAGTAAAATGGTCTATTCTTTCCAAAACCTCCCTGTTTTTTCTTAATATTTTGTAATTATATATATTGAGGTAACTAACTAATTGCGTTGATTTATCGTAATCAATATGATCAGTAATTTTAGAAAGAACATTATTAATCATATGTCTATTTTATTAGTTTAGAAAATTCATCATTATAACGAAGCAGTTCATTTGTATTTACTTCATCTATCCATATTTCTTGTGCCCAGATATTTCCATTTGAATTAAATTGTCCGATTCTAATTTTGACATAATTATCAAATTCGGGTAATTTAATTCTCGCAATATTTAACTTTTTAAATGGGGTTTCTAAAAACTGTTGAAATTCCTTGTTTTTAAAATAAAAGGAATAATTATCAAAATCATTATTTGCGCTAATAAAATGCAGCATAAATTTACTCTCAAGATCAGTGTCATTTTCTGATATTATAAGTAATTCTTTTTTCGATAGTAGTATGTAAAAATTAAATGAGTTTTTAAAAAAAACATCTTTTCTAAGCATTTCTAAAAAGTGCTCATTCAATAAGTTTATTCCAATTTCATCGGTAAATTGATTTTGATATACATTTTTACCGGCCATAATTTCCGAGAAAAGCATTTGATTAACCCAAAGATTTGATGTTGACTTATCATTATTTCTTGTAAATTGTCCTGTACGCAGGCCTATGAATCCTTTAGTGTCAAAATTTTTCTTGATGATATTGAAGTTTCTGAATATCCCTTTTATGCTGTCTCTAACTAAAATTTCTCTTTTATAAAAGTCCAAATTTAAAAAAGTATTGTCCTTTCTTATAAGATGAAAAAGAAATTTATTCTCGGAGAATTCT
>NZ_CAMYIP010000202.1:0-2141 GCF_947258525.1 uncultured Eudoraea sp. | reverse complement strand
GCCTCTACTTGATAAATAGTAGATAGTGCTGTCATGTATAACCAGAGATAGGTCATCCCCGACCTCATTAAAATAGCCTAGAATTAATGCTTGTTTAAGCTCATTATCGAAATTATATTTTTTCCCCTGGCTTAAGTCCGCCTGCCGTTGACAAGAATATGAAATAGCCACTATGCCTAAAAAAAAATAAATTAACTTCATACTTAGTTATTATGTCATCTTCCTAATCCAAATAAGGTATAAAAAGAATGCTTTACATTCAGAAATCATATGATTACATAAATGAGTTGTTTGAACTCTTTTGTGTTTCTGTGTAAATATGTTCATCCTGGTAAAAAAGCATTGGTAAAATAAACGCGTAAAAATATATTCCCATTTGTCTATTCAATGCGACCTCGACAAATAGAAACAAAAGAAAAACCCCATATATGCTTAAAAAAGTCCACTTTTTATGTAAAAATCCAAGAATAATTATTCTAATACACATGAATAAAAAAAATGCAAGTCCTACAATTCCTAACTCATATAAAATTTGTAAGTAATTATTGTGTAGATTGAATTTTGAAATTGATTTAATTGCCTGACTGTATGCCGGGCTGTAGTCATTCATTAAAATAGTCTTCTCCACTTTCCATTTAAATATTTTTTCCCTGGAACCAAGACCATAACCAAAAAATGGCCTGTCATTAATATGATCCAGTGCAGTATTCCATAACCATATGCGCTGAGAAACCCCATCCTCCTTAAAGCTGCCAATATCCTTGGAGTCTCTTTTCTTAAATAGTTCGTTAAGCCTATTTTCTCCATAATTAAGGCCGGTCACAGCTAAAACTATAAGTGTAAGAAAAAATAGTGCTGAAATTTTATACCTCTTCTTTTTAATACTACTCAAAGTTGCGATTACCAGCAATAAAAAAAACATCAATATTGAAATTTTGGATTGCAAAAGAAATATGCATACGGCTAAAATTAAATAAATTATGATTTTATAGCTAAGTGCTAAATTAATTTTGGTCCTATATAAAAATACAAGCGCAGTAATTATGTAAAGGGAATAGTAAGAAGGATGCAGGTGCATAAAAGAGCCAAAATCAAAATATAACAAATGGTCAAAATTTTGATCGATTGTATACCTGTAAATCCCATAAGTCAATGAAATGACACAAGAGATAAGAACCCCTAAAATAAAAAAATCTTTGAATTTATCATAGTTTATCTTTTTGTAAATTTCCCCATATGCTATAAGTAAAGGAAGAATTAAAATTGGTAAAATGCGGATGAGTAATTCAGTTGCCCTGGGAATAAAATTGGTCCAAAGCATGCCAAAGGCATACAGAATAAATAAGGAAGAATAACAAAAAGTAAAAAGTCTTTCCAGTTTATTAAGTTTTTTTATTTTGATAATAAATAATGAACTTATTGCGAAAAATAAGAGGGAAATGGATGAAAAGAAAGGAGTAAGTGCAAATGAAAAGGCGAATAAATAGGTTACAAAACTTAAAACATTTATGCTATTTATTCTTTTAAGTACCATTTAATTTGTGGTCTTTTTGTTTATTCCTTCCTCAACAACGAAGAACATGAGTGTCAATATGGAAATTAAGAAGATATTAAAAACTAAATTAGAATAAAATAGAATCATGTAAACAAGGGCAACAAACAAAGTATAATTATTTTTCACAGCAAGTTTATATAATAAAAATGAAAAAATAACGAACCCTAAAAATCCCCAGTCAATCAATATTCTCATATAATCATTGTGAGGCATTATATCTATTTCTATTAAATTTTTTATAAATCTTCTGGAATATTCGTTCCCTTTTCCAAAAATTTTCTCCATAATGTTCCCCCTAAAATATTCTTCTTGAGATGTTATATATAGATAATTCCGAAGACCAAAAGAAGTATCCTGTTTGTTTCCATATCGCAGGGTAACCAAACTTGGAAACCATTCGATTACCAAATTGTAAAGGGGATAAATAAAAAGAGTTGTTAAGTAAAATGTTAAAAATATTCTTTTCCTGTTAACCCATACTTTTGAGGTGAGTAATACTCTTATTATAGGGTATATTAATAGAAATACTATAAGTAATCTGGTTTTCGTTAGATAAACAAGTACAAATGTGGCTATAAATAAAAAT
>NZ_CAMYIP010000201.1 GCF_947258525.1 uncultured Eudoraea sp. | reverse complement strand
AGACTGATGAATAAAGACCTTAGATAAAAAGCCAGTGTACAACAACGCATATGCAAAATAGCTCACTAAGCGCAAGAATTTAAAGCTTGCGCTTTTTTTTACATTTATGTTACTTGAATAGTTGACGACAATTAAGATGCTACTTTTCATATACAAGACCGTTATGTGTAATTCTCAATAAATAGAAAATGAAAAGAATTTGTCTTATTACTCACTGTGAAGCCACGCATTCAGTGGATGGAAGAGTTGGCGGATGGTTCGATTCAGAATTGACAGAAGAAGGAAAAAGACAAGCATCTCAGTTGACGAATAAAATAGTAGAATTAGGTTTTGACATTCAAACTTTGAAAGTTTATAGTTCTGATCTTAAAAGAGCTGCCCAAACGGCTCAAATTTTAACGAAAGGAACAAATACACAGATATTCTTTGATCAAAGACTCAGGGAAATGTCTTTTGGAGCGCATGGAGGAATGATGCAAAGTGAACACAACAAAATCATGATTCCTTTAAGCCCAGATGGAAACAGACTAGATCATCGGATATGTAACGGCGCAGAAAGCAGGAGAAATATAGCAGAACGCATATATCAATTCGTAGATGAAATAATGGTATTAGATAAAGATAAAGTAGTTGTAACGCATGGTTTTGCGGCAACATTTTTTATAGCTGCTTTCCAAAATATTGATATTGCATCAATGGGCTACATTAATTACAGACTCAATCCTGGTAGCGTCTCAATACTCGAAGAAGATAATATAGAAATAGGACTGTCAAACTTTTAAATGGATAGATAAAATACACATAACAATGTATATAAAATCATAGCACCCTAAGGGATGCTACGCTTCATATACTAAACGTTGGCAATAATTAAAGAATGAGAATATATTTTATCATAACATTATGTTTGTTTTATCTCTATTCATGTGGTCAATCCATTACCATCAAAGAAGTCGAAATAATTAATCCAATTGATAATATCACTCTTTCTGGCAGCCTTACTTTACCAAAAGGACCTGGTCCATTCCCAGGAGTTGTTTTAGTGGCGGGAACGGGCAAAATGGATCGTGATCAAACCTTTGAAGGACACAAGTTTTTTAAAGTTCTTGCCGATTATCTTGCTGAGAATGGAATAGCTTCCTATCGGTATGACAAACGGGGAGTAGGGAAATCCTCAGGGGATTTTAAAACTGCTACGCTTAAAGCATTTTCTTCTGATGCATTTGAAGCCTTAAAATATCTTAAATCGCATTCGAAAATTAGCTATGCAGGATTCATAGGTCACAGCGAAGGTGGCAAAGTAGCACCTATGGCAACTCTAGATAATGATGTCTGCGACTTTTTGGTGTTAATGGCTCCGCCTGGACTGCCTGCAGATAAGTCCTGGCCAAATATGACAGAAACTGATTTACGAGCAAGAGGTATAGAAAATGAAGTTATTCAAAAACAAATTGATATAGAAACGCAAATCTGGGAACTAGTTAAAACAGGAGATAATATTGTTGAAACTAGAGAGATGGTAAAAAACTTAATTAGAAAAAACATTGATCATTACTATTATCTAAAAAATACGAATAAAGAGGACCTGGAACAAAGAATTGAAGAGGATGCGAATTGGTTTGTGGACTCTATAAATTTTGATGAAATGCAGAATTATATCGATTCCAAAATTCTATCCGAACTGAATTGTCCTGTTTTTGCAATTACCGGAGATAAAGATCTTTTCGTAGTATATCCAAATGAATTTGAAATGGTAAAGATTTTAATTAAATCAAATAGTGAAGTAGAAAGCACATTTAAGGTTTATCCTGGACTTAATCATCTATTTCAAAATTGCGAAACAGGTTTAATTGAAGAAGTTAGCAAGATTTCTGAGACAATGGATGCAGAGGTAATGTTTGATATTTCAGAATGGATAAAAAATTTAAAATAACTATTGCCAACAATGTATATAAAATCATAGCACCCTAAGGGATGCTACGCTTCATATTACTACACGTTAGCGGGTATAGTGGTTTAATTAAAAAATAATGATAGAAAAGGACTGGTGCAGTCCTTTCTTTTTTCAAATGGCCATGAATAGCATGACGTAAACTGGACGGTTAGGGCCATTTTAAAAAAGGGGTTAGTGTATCATATTGGAGATGGGTGAAATCCCAGGAGTAGGCGCACTACACCCGCTAACATTACCTATAATTAAGTGCTGGCCTTTGTC